>JASMLC010000006.1 GCA_030748895.1 Candidatus Poseidoniia archaeon | reverse complement strand
GCTTAATTTCCTTTTTCCGGCTTGTGTTACCAATGAATTTTCCAGGTGAGTACTGGGTGCAGTTGAATCTATACCCCTCTTGCAATTCGTGAATTCGATTTCGTTTTTCGTTTCGCAGTCCACTTTTTCATTTCCTATCGTAAACGTGAGCTTGTCTTCCTGCTCGCTCTGGACTAGGAAATATTCTGTCGAGTCCACACGAATCGTGGTATTGTCGATCTCTAAGTCTTCACTTAATCTAGTGTTAACATCCATTAGACTATAGGAAGGTGTTGACGGGGTGTATGATAGTATTTCATGATCTACATATACAACTAAATCCTCTATTGCATTCACGTCTTGATTAAGGATGTACACTGGTTCCGTCAGATTTTCGGAATCTACGTATATGTCTCTTGGGGTTCTTATTTCTCTATAACCTGCAATTTCGTATGACTGTGTATCATAGTTGTAATTCCAATATTGAGTGTTAATTTGGCTGGTTCCATATGTAGTCACTATTTTTTCATCAATCTTACCTTCACTAGCAACGTATTGGTTATCCAAATACCCTTCATGCGGATTCGACATGGAATAATATTTAGCCTCTATAGTCCACAAATTCCCTATGATGATGAAGAATAGGAGGAAAACAAGCAAGATTGATACAACAGATGCATATAGCGGGTTGTTTTCCACGGCCAACTAATTATTAGGACTATTTAAACTAATCCTGTTTTACCTCAGTGAGTTAATAATAATCTGCGTGGCTTGCGAATAATTCTATTTTTTTCCTCGCCCATCTATAGCAGCTATTACTATAGCCAGACCAGCAATAAATCTTCTATCAAGAGGGTGGTTGGGTGGAATATTAACCACCAGCTTCTTGATGAAAGGATTGAACTTCTGTCTCATTGTCACAGGTTCGGTACTGTCTTTAATCTGAATGTGAAATTTCTTTGGCAAGATTAATCCTAATAGTAATCGTCTGGCCAGGGCCTGCCCCATGCTATCCTCAATCAAGATTCCAAATTCCTTGCCTGTAGCATCTAGAAGGTGCCATCTGGTTCTGAGTACGGATGCCCAGAATTTGCGCCTTACCGTACCTAAAACCTCACCAGTTCCGGAGTCAATTACGTCATAGCCGCCCCAGGCATCAACCAATTGTTTTTGTTTGATCTTTAACCATTCATGACTTTTCGATGGATCCGAATATATTCGAATATCTTCCTTTATTTTGAAACGTTTTTGTTCGCAGTAACCATATCGTTTTTGATTTACATCCTCAAACCAGAATTTGTTACCAAATATTCTCCAGAATTTCTCCCGAATCATATATTGATTCAGTTCTAGCACTCTCGTCATGGGTTTTGACCATCTTTCTCGTCGTTTCTGATATAATCTTTTTTCTCAGACCAAGCGCTTTCTTTGTCATCCCAGCTGGTTCCGGGTTCGGGTGTACTAACATCCTCGCCAGGCGCCGTTGCCCATTGGTTTGGGTCTTCTTCCTGCATAGTGAATGCCATGATTATGCCAACCAGCAACACAATGCTACCACAGCAGCAGACTCCAAATGAGGCTATGAAGCCAATTATCGCAGCAAAGAAATCATCTATAATTCCTTCCACGTCATAAACTTCTATTTTAGTACCATTAGTGTTCCATGTGTATGTACCGTCCGGACAACCTTCCTTGCAGATGTATCCTATATGTATCTTTCCATCTTCCTCGGTGTCATCGTCGAACACACATTCAGTGCCGAAAAAATTTGTCCCATTGGTGTTCTCCAAAGTAAAATTACGCACCAGTTCACAATCCGCAGTCGTGAGGTTTGCACTACGGCCTTCGGCAATTGCAGATTTTCCATTCGCATATTCACCTTCCATAACAACGACTAGGTAATTGTCATATTTGTTCCAACCTTCGAGTTCCATCTCGGAATCCGCACCCCTATACAGGAGATATTCCTCACCTGACGAGCTTTCAAGATCTTCCACTGCATCTCCAGATCTAAGCCATATAGCTACACCACCGATAACGAGCAGGACGCCAACAACCATGACTGCTATAGCTATTTTATTCATAGCGTCCAACTTACTATTAGTCTATATAACTGCTTACCCGGAGTAAGAAAGAATAGTGTTTTAACGAGCATTCGGGTCGCCTATTATCCGGGCACTTAACCGGGTGAGCAATCATGAGCTACGTCGACGAAGTTTTCGAGCAGGTCAAGCGCCGCGACCCGGACCAGCCCGAGTTCCATCAGGCGGTCTGGGAAGTGCTGGAATCGCTGGCGCCGGTGCTGGAGCTGCATACGGAGTACCGCGAGTATCGCGTGCTGGAGCGGCTGGTCGAGCCGGAGCGCATGATTACCTTCCGCGTGCCGTGGGCCGACGACCGGGGGCGGGTGCAGGTTAATCGGGGAATGCGCGTCGAGTTCAACTCCGCCATCGGCCCCTACAAGGGAGGGCTGCGCTTCCACCCCAGCGTCAACCTTGGCATAATCAAGTTCCTGGGCTTCGAGCAGATATTCAAGAACGCGCTGACGACCCGCCCGATTGGTGGCGGCAAGGGCGGTTCCGATTTCGACCCCAAGGGCAAGTCCGACAACGAGGTGATGCGCTTCTGCCAGTCGTTCATGACCGAACTGTTCCGGCACATCGGCGCCAATATTGACGTCCCGGCCGGGGATATCGGCGTTGGCGGGCGCGAAATCGGCTACCTGTTCGGGCAGTACAAGCGGCTGACGCGCCGCTGGGAAGGGGTGCTGACCGGCAAGGGGCATGGCTGGGGCGGCTCGCTGATTCGGCCCGAGGCGACCGGCTATGGGCAGGTCTACTTCCTGCGCGAGATGCTCAAGGCACGCGGTGAGGATATTGACGGGAAGACATGCACGATTTCCGGCAGCGGCAACGTGGCGCAGTTCTGTGCCGAGAAGGTGATTTCGTATGGCGGTAAGGTGCTGACGATGTCCGATTCCGGGGGATTTGTGCACGACCCCGATGGTATCGACGCCAAGAAGCTGGCGTGGGTCATGGAGCTGAAGAACAACCGTCGTGGCCGTATTAGTGAATACGCCAAGAAGTCCAAGTCGGCCAGCTACCACGCTGGCAAGCGGCCGTGGTCGGTCAAGTGCGACATTGCGCTGCCGTGCGCGACGCAGAACGAAATCGAGAAGGCTGGTGCGAAAGCTTTGGCAAAGGGCGGCACCATCGCAGTATGTGAGGGTGCCAACATGCCCACGACGCCAGAGGCGGTCGAAATATTCCAGGCGGCGAAAATCGCCTTCGGCCCAGCCAAGGCAGCTAACGCTGGTGGCGTTGCCGTATCGGCGCTGGAGATGGCGCAGAACGCCTACTTCAGCGAGTGGAGTCGTGAGGAGGTTGACAGCCGGCTGGACACCATCATGACTGGCATCCACGCCCAATGTGCGGAAGCGGCCGAAAAATATGGCCATGCGGGTGACCTTGTCGTTGGCGCCAATATTGCCGGTTTCCTGAAAGTGGCCAATGCCATGCTCGACCAGGGCGTGGTTTGAACCCCCGGCAGGCGACGCTCGCGCTCCTGGCCGTTACGCTGATCTGGGGCTGGACCTTCGTCTGGCTCAAGCGCGCCATGACTGCCGCCGACACCCACGGTGCCGCTGCTCTGGGCGCGACGCTGTTCGTGACGCTGCGCTTCGCGCTCGGCGGCGTGCTGCTGCCGCTGCTCCCCGGCGTGCGCAGCGCCATACGGGACCGCGCGGTGTGGCGCGACGGGGGCTTGCTGGCGGGCTTCATGTTCGGCGGTTTCCTGTTCCAGATGGTCGCCATTGCGCAACTTTCGCCCGCCGTCTCGGCGTTCCTGACCAGCCTTTACGTGGTCTTCACCGCGCTGCTGCTCGCGGGCTGGCGCGGACGCTTGCAGTCGACGACGCTGCTCGCTGGCGCGGTGCTGGCGACTTTCGGTGCCGGCTGGATTCAGGGGCCGCCGCAATTGCACTTCAACTGGCCCGAGTGGCTCACCGTACTCAGCGCGCTGCTCTTCGCGGGCCACATCATCGCGACCGACGTTGTTACGCGGCGTGTTTCGCCGCTTGGGGTAACGTTCAGCTCAATCACGCTGGCCGCGCTGCTGGGACTGCTGCTGCTCGACCTGCAAATGCTGGCGCAGCCCGCCTTGCTGGGCGGGCTGCTGGGTGACCCTGCCTTCCTGGAGCCACTGCTGCTCTCAGCCTTCTTCGGGACGTTCGTCGCGCTGCTGCTGGTGAACCGCTGCCAGAAGCTGCTCGACCCGGTCCGGGCAGCGATTCTCTACGCGCTCGAGCCGGTCTGGGCGACGCTGCTCGCCATTACTTACGGGATGGTGACCGCCAATGGCTGGCTGCTGCTCGGCGGTGGTGCGCTGCTGCTCGGCAACCTGGTTGCGGAGCTGGCGCCCCGACGGGAATCTGTGTAAGTCGTTTCAGAGCGTTTCGGCGTAGCGCCGGTTGACTTCAGCCCAGTTTAGGACTTTGCAACAGGCATTGAGGTAGTCGCCGCGCAGGTTCTGGTAGCGCAGGTAGTAGGCGTGCTCCCAGACGTCCACTCCCAGGATGGGGGTGCCACAGTCGTGCCCGCCGTGCGCCGGCCCCATCAGCGGGTTGTCCTGATTGGCGGTCGAGCAGGTACTGAGCTTGCCCCCGTCGGAGCAGAGCCATGCCCAGCCGGAGCCGAAGCGGGTCATGCCCGCCTTGTGCAGCGCTTCCCTGAGGCCGTCCAGCGACCCGAAGGCTGCGTCGATGGCCGCAGCCAGTTCCCCGCCAGGCGACCCGCCGTCGGCGGCCATGACGCTCCAGAAAAGTGAGTGGTTGAAGTGGCCACCGCCATGGTTGCGCACCGCGCCGCGCTGCGCTTCCGGCACCGCGTCAAGGTTGCAAATCAGTTCTTCGACTGACTTGCCGGCGCAGGCGTCGCCGGCGGCTTCGACCGCGGCGTTAAGCATGTTGACATAGGCGGCGTGGTGCTTGTCGTGGTGGATTTCCATCGTGCGCGCGTCGATATGCGGCTCGAGCGCGTCGAAAGCGTAGGGCAGGTCGGGGACTTCAAAGCTCATTCTATCTCCGGCGGGCGAGCCTGCCGTGCGATTTAAACCTGTCTTCAAAAACCGAAGTCGCTTAGTTCTACGTCGCTGTTCATGTTGATGCGCACCGGGAACGCCAGCGTGACCTTCTCTGCTTCGAAGCGGCGCAGGATTTCGGTGACGAAGAAAGACTTCGAAGGGCGCATCCGCTTGGCGTTCTCGACGTAGTAGCGGATTTCCATGATTACGTCCTGGTCGCCGAAGTCGCGCAGGACTGCTTCCGGCGGCTTCGGTTTGTCCTGACAGATGTCCGGGTGGTTTGCTGCAATATCCTTGACGATTTCTTCGGCTTTCGTAACATTGCTCCACGTCGGTGTCAGTCCCAGCCGGATGCGCACGCGCAGTTGCATGTCGCGGCGGTGGCTGAAGTTGGCGACCGCGTCCTTGGTCAGCAACTTATTGGGGATAGTCAGCATCACTCCGTCGGTCGAGCGGACGGTAGTGGTGCGCAGGCCGATTTCCTGCACGTCGCCCCAGCTGCTGTAAAGGCCGCCGATTTTCTTGGGCAGCAGGATGCGTTCCCCTTCGCGGAACGGCCGGTCGACGATGATGAAGATGCCAGCGATAATGTTCTCCATGGTATCCTGCGACGCGAAGGCGACCGCCAGTCCGACGATGCCGAGCGCTGCGACGATTCCCGTTACATTGATTCCCAGCTCGCTGGCGGCGGTCAGCAGCACAATCGCCCACATTGCCACTCCCGCAATGCGGAAGATGAAGTTCTCGATGCCTTCGTCAATTTCGGTGCGGTCGAAGAATCGCCGCAGGTACGCCTTGGCGATTTTGATGAGCGGGACTCCGATGATGAGTATCAGCAGCGCTGCAATCGGCCCGGTCGACACGATTTCCGTGGCGCAGCCGTAGCTAAGTTCGAGGTTGTTGGGCAGGCTGTCGAGGCAGCTAGGCATGGCGCCGGCTTGCCATGGCGGTATATAACGACTGCAGTTTTCGCCCTCGATGGCAAACCGGCTGGCGCAGGAGAGCAGCCCCTACCTGCTGCAGCATGCGCAGAACCCGGTTGACTGGTACCCGTGGGGCGAGGAGGCGTTCGCACACGCCCGCGCTGAAGAAAAGCCGCTACTGCTCTCGGTCGGCTACTCCGCCTGCCACTGGTGCCACGTCATGGAGCACGAGAGCTTCGCGAACGAGGCGACGGCGGCGCTGATGAACGAGCATTTTGTCAACATCAAGGTCGACCGCGAAGAGCGCCCCGATGTCGATGCAGCCTACATGGCTGCAACGCAGGCAATGAGTGGCAGCGGCGGCTGGCCAATGACTGTCTTCCTGTCGCCTGACAGGAAGCCGTTCTTTGCCGGAACATACTTCCCGCCGCGCGACGCCTATGGAAGGCCGGGTTTCCCGACCCTGCTGCGGCGCATCGCCGCGGCGTGGGAAAATGACCGTGAGCAGTTGCTGCAATGCGCTGAATCGCTGACCGAGGCGTTGCAGCGCGGGCAGGCTACCGAAGGCGGGCAGGCGGACGCTCCCGCCGATGAGGCGGTCGCGTCCGCCGTCGCGCACTGGCGCGCCAGCTTCGATACGGTCTTGGGCGGCTTCGGTGGCGCGCCCAAGTTCCCCAGCCCCGGTACCATCGCGACGCTATTGCGCCACCACCACGACAGCGGTGACGCGCACTCGCTCGAAATGGCGTTGGCGACGTTGCGTGGAATGGCCGCCGGCGGCATCCGCGACCATTTGGCGGGCGGCTTCGCGCGTTACTCGGTCGATGCGCAATGGCTGGTGCCGCACTTCGAGAAGATGCTCTACGACAACGCGCAACTGGCGCGTTGCTACATCGAGGCGTTTCAGGTCACGGGCGCCCCCGTCTTCAGCGAAGTGGCGCGTGAGACGCTGGACTGGCTGCTGGCGCAGATGGCGCTGCCGCAGGGCGGGTTCGCGTCGGCGCTGGACGCCGATTCCGAAGGCGTCGAAGGCAAATACTACGTCTGGCGTGACGCCGAAATGCGGACACTGCTCGCGCCCGATGAGGCGCGGGCGTTCTGCGCTTTTTACGGCGTGACCCCGCAAGGCAACTGGGAGGGGCAGAGCGTACTGCACACGCCGCTGCCGATGCAGGAAGTGGCGCAGACGCTGGGGCTGGCTGAAGCGGAACTGGCGGTTTCTCTCGCTGCAGCGCGCAGCAAATTGCTCGCCGCCCGCCGGCAACGCGAACCGCCTAGCCGTGACGACAAGGTGCTAACGGCGTGGAACGGCCTTGCCATCTCTGCACTGGCCGAAGGCTACCGGATTTTTCAGGACGACCGATATTTAAAGGCCGCCAGCAAGGCCGCAACCTTCCTGCAGAACAACCTTGTTGCTGATTCGGGCCGGCTGCTGCGGTCGTGGCGCGATGGCCGTGCGGGGCCGACTGCGTTTCTGGACGACTATGCCTGCCTTGCGGAGGGCATGCTGGCGCTCTACGAGGCGAACGGCACCGCATGGCACCTGGAATGGGCACTCGCGCTCGGCGAGGAATTGCTTGCGCTTTTCGGTGCCGAGGATGGTGGGCTGTGGGCCAGCGGCAGCGACCAGGAATTGCTTTACTTCCGCCACCGCGAGCCACTCGATGGCGCTACGCCGTCGCCTAGCGGGGTGGCGGCGCAGGCATTGGTGCGCTTGGGATGGCACTTCGCGCGCGACGACCTGCGGCAGGCGGCAGAGGCGATTGTGGCGGCCGAGGCGAGCCACTTGCGGGAGCACCCGTGGGGCTGCACTTCGCTCATGGAGGCGGCACAGATGTTGCGGCAGCCGCCGGTCGAGCTGGTGCTGGTCGGCGACGGCCCCACGCCCGGGTTCGACGCGGCACTGGCGGCGCACTTCCTGCCGCGCCGCATGCTCGCGCGGCACGTTTTTTCCACGGGCGACCAGCCGCCTTTCCCGGCGCTGGTTGGCAAGCCGCTGGTTGATGGCCGGCCTGCGCTCTACGTCTGCCACAATTTCGCCTGCCGGGAGCCGGTTGTGGAGCCGGAGCAGGTTGGCGCGGCGCTACCGCAGCACCCTTAAGTCCCGCCCGAGTGCAGGGGCGGTATGCGTATCCTGCTTGTCGCAGCGCTGTTGCTTCTCTCCAGCGTCGGGCCGTTCGGTCTTCCCGAGGAAATTGCGCCTGCCGCAGCGGGCGAGCCACTGCCCGGCTCGCTCGAGACGCGCTGGTGGGAGTGGACTGCGATGGATCGTGACCGCAACCGCATGCACGACGCGCTTGACTTGGCGCTGCTCGAGGAGCAGTTTGTCATCAACGGCCGTATCGAGGTACTGGTCGATTTTGACCATATGCCGACCGCCGCCGATGAAGAGCTGCTTGCGCAGGGTGCCGGTTTTGAAGCCACCTGGCGTTTCCACCTCATACCGATTATTGCTGGCTCTGTCGCAGTTGAACGTCTGGATGAGCTCATTGTACTTCCCGGAGTGGTATTCCTGACGCATGACAGTCCGGTTAAGTTGCTCCTGGATGGCTCAATTCCGGAGCACCACGTGGATCAGGTTTGGGATTTGGGCTTCGACGGTAACGGAATTACAGTGGCGATTATTGACACAGGTATCGATCCTGACCACCTGAGCCTAAACGACATGGACGACGATGCAGAGTGCACTGCCGCCACTATTCAGGGTGTACCAAATCCACCCTGTCAGAAGAAAATTGTCGCTTTTTACGATGCTCTGGACGGCAGCGACGACGACGGCTCCGGCGAGACGACACCCTATGACGACCATGGCCACGGTTCACATTGCGCTGGAATCTCGGCCGGTACAGGTGAAGGCTCGCAGGAAATCTACAACGCGCTCTACCGTGGCGTCGCCCCTGGAGCTCAGCTGGTTGGCGTTAAGGTGCTGAGCGGCAGCGGTAGCGGTAGCTTCGAGGAGGTAATGCGTGGTATGGAGTGGACTATTGACAATCAGGAGAAGTACAATATTCGTACTGCGTCGATGTCGCTTGGTGGGGCATGGGTTGCTGAACTGACTCAGGAGCAAGAAGAGCGTGTTACGCATGTCGCTAACATGATGGTGGCAGCTGGTATTGCCTTGGCGATTGCTGCTGGTAATTCTCTCTTTTATGGCACTATTGGTACCCCTGGCGCTGCGCGCGATGTAATCACGGTCGGTGCGACCGATGACGACCGCGAGCTAGCACCTTACTCCAGCAAGGGGCCGACACACGAAGGTTACATCAAGCCTAATCTTGTTGCCATCGGATCCGCGGTAATGTCCGTGGAGAACAGCCATACCGCCTCTGGTGAGGCAACCTACATAGCATATTCCGGCACGAGTATGGCAACACCGATGGTAGCAGGCATGGTTGCCCTGATTAACGAGGCTAACCCGGATCTCAGTCCCTTGATGGTTCGTGCGATTCTTGAATCCACTGCTGAATTTCGATGGTTCTCACATCCTGTGCGACCCAACAACGACTACGGTTGGGGTTTTGTTGAGGCTGATGCTGCGATGGCAAAGGCAGAGCAGATTGATCCGAGCATCAACCTTTCACTTGATCCTAATACGCCAGAGGTGACTCATCGCGAGATCTATGAAGAGGAAACCGAGAACGGAACCAGAACTACTGAGGTCAATATTACTCGCTGGTTTGCACGTCAGGATGGCGCTCTGCACTTCATGAAAGGCGGACCTGGCAACGCGACCGCTATCGAATGGCGTAATGTTCTAATCTACGATAGTTGGCACACACTGAGTGTCAATAATGGCGTTTTCAATATTCCGCTAGCAAATAGTGGTCTTCAGCCAGGTAATCATACACTCTGGGTGAGGCTTGCTGGCCCCGAGGGCGTCAGTGCACCGATTGGCATAACTATCCATCTCGCAGAGCCGCTGCCGGATGGTGAACTTGATGATGGGCTGCTGCTGCTATTACTGGCAGGTGGTCTCCTGATGGTCACCCTGTCTGGTGCGGCCGTTTTCCTCTGGCGCAGGAGCGCAACCTCTTAACTGCGGCTAGATTCGAGCTGTGTGGACCCGCAGAAGCTGCGACAGGATTTCCCGGTGCTGGCGGGCGACGACCCTCCGGTCTATCTCGACAACGCCTGCATGCCGATGAAGCCCGAGCCCGTTCTCAGGGCGATGGACAACTACTACCGCAACTTCCCGACTTGTGGCGGCCGCTCGCTCCACAAGCTGGCTTTCGACGTCACCGAACATTACGAGACCGCGCGCGGGCAGTTGCAGCGGTTCGTCGGCGCGGCTGACGCGAGCGAAATCGTCTTCACGCGCAACACGACCGAAGCCATTAACATCGTCGCGTGGGGCATGGACCTGAAGCGCGGCGACACCGTGCTGACGAGCGACCGTGAGCACAACTCCAACGTAATCCCGTGGCACGTACTCCGCGAGCGGAGCGGCGTGCGCTACGCGGTTGTCCCGTCGCGCGACGACTGTTATTTCGACCTTGAGGCGCTAAAGGAGGCGCTGACGCCCGACGTCAAGCTGGCGAGCTTCGTCCACACTTCCAATCTGGACGGCTACACGTTGCCGGCGCGCGAAATCGCCGAAATCTGCCACGACGCCGGCGTGCAGGTGCTGCTCGATGCGGCGCAGTCAGCGGCGCACGCCGAGGTTGACGTGCAAAAGCTCGACGTCGATTTCCTGGCTGCCAGCGCGCACAAGTTTTGTGGCCCCAGCGGTACCGGCCTGCTCTACGGCAAGGCTGACGCGCTGGCGGCGCTGAAGCCGACTTTCACCGGCGGCTCGACCGTCCGTAACTCCACCTACGATGGCTGCGAATTCCTGCCGCCGCCATCCTGCTTCGAAGCGGGTTTGCAGAACTACGGCGGGATGATTGGCGCCGGCGCCGCGGCCGACTACGTTACCGGAGTCGGCCGCGACGAAATCCACGCGCACGAGGTGGCGCTGAACGAGCGGCTGACGCAGCGCCTGGCGGGGATGGAGGGGCTTTCGCTGCTCGGCCCGCCCGAAGCTGAGGGGCGCGGCGGGATTTTCTCGTTCAACCTGGCGGGGCTGGATGGGCATGAAATCGCGATGGACCTTGACGAGAGCGCCAATATCGCCATCCGCAGCGGGATGCACTGCGTCCATTCATGGTTCAACTCGCGCGGAATCAAGGGCTCGGCACGCGCCAGTTTCTACATGTATAACACCGCCGCAGAAGCCGATACCTTTGCCGACGCGCTAGAAGAGACGCAGCGCACGCTGGGCGGCTCCGCCGGGGCGATGCAGCGCGAAAGCCAGAGCTTCGCTTAAGCTAAATATAGCTCGTGCAGGAATCACCGGCGATGGCTCCGCTCCTTTCAGTCAGGGAACGCTCACGCTGTCGCGCATCGCCGAGGAGCGTAGCAACCTGTGCGAGGCGTGCAACACCCCGTTCGAGGGCGACGAAACGCAATGCGGCAATTGCGGAGCGCTGCGCGGCTAGTCGCGCAGCGCTTCTTCCAGCGTCAGTTCTCCCAGCAATACCTGCCGCGCCCGAACGCGCGAAATCGTGCGGCGGCTGCCCGATGCAATTCGCGACTCCGCCTGCAAGCGCGCCACTTCGCCGGCGGTGGGGCGGTAATCCAGCTCGCGCACTCGTTCACCGCGCTTGAGTGCGATAGCCCGCGCCGCAACGGTGTGCGAGCCGCTCCCCGAGCGCCTTTCATCGACCAGCTCGACCCGCAGGTGGCGTAATTCGGCGGCGATACGCGCGCCCGCCTCGGGGGCGCCGCTGCCGATGCGCACGGTGCAGTCGAGCGAGCAGTGCGCCACCTGTCGCACCAGCTCCGCCGCTTCGACGGGCGTGGCGCATTCGGCACTGTGGAGCAGCCGGCGCTGCGCTAGCACCGCGACGCCAGTGGTGCCGCCGGGGTCAACGCCGATGACCAGCGGCGGTCGGCCGGCGCGGACGTGCCGCAGTTGCAATGGCAGCAGCGCGACGTCGCCGAGCGCGATGACCGGCAGGCGGGTCGCTGGCAGCTGCGCGGCGTCGCTGACGACGACTTCGACTTCGTCCGACGTGGCGGGCACTGCGTCGAGTGGCAGCAGCCTGAATTCGTCGCTTTCCAGTGCCGCGACGACGCGATGTAATAGCCCGAAGTTGTGCAGGTCCAGGCCGACCTTCAGGGTTTCACCCATTCCAGCGCCAGACAGCGCTCGCCGTCGCTGGCGACCAGTTGCTTGCGGACGCCGTGCGCCACCCGCACTGCGCGCACGATGTCAAGCCAGCTGTCGCCGTCGCGCAGCAGGTGCAGCAGCCAGGCTGCGTGGGATTCGCTGTCGCGGTAGACCCGGTAGCGGGTGCCGAACTTCATTCCTGAAGCGACCTGCAATCCCGCCGCCGCCAGCGCTTCCGGCAGCGGACCCGCCGGAAGCACGCCCCAGCCGGGAGCCGTGGCTGCGTAGTAGATTATTTCTAGCGCTTCATCGACCAGCGCCAGCCAGTCGCCCTGCGCCAGCAAAGCCAGAGTGGCCGGCGCGTCACTGCTGGCGACGTGCAGCCGCACGTCTGCGCCGCCATCGCGCGCCCGGAAACGCAGCGCAGCGCCTTCGATAGCCGGCACGATGCCGCGCAGCCGCAAGTCACCGTAGGCGGCCGGCAGCAGTTCGCCCGCTAGCGCAGCCAGCTGCACCTGTAGTTCCGCGTCGAGCTCGAGTGCCCCGCTGGAGTGGCACCAGAGCGCTTCGACCGGATGCAGCGCAATGCCGTCGGTGGCAGTGCGGCCAACGCGCTGCCGTCCCCGTAGCGCCGTCGCGAGTTTACCGGCCGGCAGCAGCAGCTCGCCCTCCCGCAGTTTCAGGCTTCTTCCTCCAGCCGTTCCACCTTGCCCGCTTCGAGCAGCATGCGCGCGTTGTAGAGCGGGATATGCGCCACGTCGTTGGCCCTGAGCGAATAGTTGCGCGCGTCAAGTCCCGTAAATGTCGGTAAATCTTCGAGGACGCGCACCAGCAGCGCTTCAGAGTCGTCAATATCTGCAGGAGCAGTGGTGTCTGGTTCCGGCTCTGGCACAGCGGGTTTCGGTGCCGGCTTCGCCTTTGGCTCGGGTTTCGCGACGGGCGCCGCCCGTCGCACCAGCAATTTCTGCCGGTGCTGCCCAATGACGCTGGCGATGCTCTCAAGGAACTCTCGTTCCTGCTCGGTGACCGCTTCCAGTGACGGCTGCTGGCCGTTGACCTTTTCGCGCGCCAGCCGCGTCAGCTTGCGCTCGCGATGCTTGTGCAGCTCCAGCTTCAGGTCGGAAAGTTTGCTGATATCGCTATTGGCGCGCTGGAACCGCTGCTCGTCCTCGCGTGCCGCATCGCGCGCCTGCTCCAGCCCCTGCTCGAGCCGCGCCAGCCGCCCATGGAAGTGAGCAGGCAGCTTCACAAGTCGCCCGTCACGACGTTCTGCCAGCACCTGCACACGGAGGTCCCGCAGGGTGAGTTCATCCGGACTCATTGACGCGCAACTGCCGCGGGCTAAAGAAAAACTTCCCCGCAATACTGTTTAACCTACCCCATACTGGAGCAGCATGCCCAAGTGCCCGGTCTGTTCTTCGCCCGCCGACGAGACCGAGGACTACTGTAAAGTTTGTGGGACAAATTTCGAACCCCGGTCTAAAGAGGAACCGCCACCGGCGACGAAAACTACTCGGGAGGCTGTCGAGGCAGCCGATGCCCCGCCCGCAGCTACGCCCGGGACGCTACGGCCAAGCTTCTACTTGCCAGCGCTCCAGTTCCTGCTGGCGGTGGCGCTGCTGGGCTATATCCTGTTCGTAACCACCGGCAACATCCCCACGCCAGATACGCCCGACCTCGAAGGTTACACCGGTATCGGCGAGCCACTCGAATGCCCGCCCGGCTGGTCAGACCCCAAAAACCAGAATGGCTGTCCGGTGTTCCTGTTAAGCCCGGGTGGCAGCCCGTCGATTTTTGAGAGCCAGTACCAGATTGTCCTCGGACTCACGCTCCTGCTGGCGCTGATGACGCTGGCGCATTCGTGGCGCAGCGCTTCGCCCGGGGCGATGGCTCCGTTCTACTTCTGCCTAGTACTGATTATCGCCGTCTATCTGGTTCAGGGTCGCAACGAAGCTCTGCTTTCGCCAATTTACTCCACCACTGGTTTCGTCGCGGTACTGGCGATGGTGGTGCTCACCTATTCCTTCTTCCTCTTTGCCGTGACCGGACGCGACGTTGGCGAACGGCTCGCAACCAGCACCTACATGTTCCTGCTGGCTGGCAT
This sequence comes from Candidatus Poseidoniia archaeon, assembly GCA_030748895.1. Taxonomy (NCBI): domain Archaea; kingdom Methanobacteriati; phylum Thermoplasmatota; class Candidatus Poseidoniia; species Candidatus Poseidoniia archaeon. The sequence goes on along the minus strand of JASMLC010000006.1, from coordinate 81,255 downwards.
GGCGGTGCTGGGTGCGGTCCACTACAATTACGTGCGGGGGCCGTGGGCTGCGAAGGCCTCTGATGGGTCGGTCCGGATGTACCTGCTTGACTTGCAGCCGCCCGAAATGGTGCTGATACTGCTCGGCCTGGCGGTGTTACTCGTCGGCATCGGTTCGTTCATCATCACCAGCGTGCGGCTGAAGGACCTGGAGGAGGCGAAGTTCTTTGCGATGATTATGGCCGGTCTGTTGCTACAGTACCTGGTATTGCTCTTCAACGCACTCCGCAACCAGTCCAATATCAAGATGGAGCAGGTCGATATCGTCCTGACTGCGATGGCAGGTTTCATCACCTTCCTCGGCGTCTGGCTCTTCTACCGCAAGCGCAAGCTCGAAGAATCAATGGAGGGGCTTGCCTACTTCGGTATTTTCGTAGCCGGGGTCGGGACCCTTTTCGGTTTCAGCGTCATCCCGGTCCTGCTCTCGGAGAAGGACTTTGCAGCCCCCACTACGACTTCGGAATGGGTGCTGCTGGTGGTCCCGCTTCTTCTGGCCGTGACCGGCCTTTGGTATGGTATCCGCTTCGGCGCGCATAAACTGCGCGACAGGATGGCTGAACTCGCTCCGCTCGAGGCTCCCCGGCAGGACCCGTTCGATTCAACCTATGTGCCGCCGGAGGATCCGGCGCAGACCGAAATTTCACTCGATGCCGCAATGGACCGGCTTTTGCAGGAATTCCCGGACGCGACGATTGACATCAAGCCAACGGCTGAAGACTCGAGCGGATTCATCATGGACTGGGACGAAGTCGAGGAGATGCTCGACGACATCGACCTCAAGGCGGAAGTACGCAAGGCACGCAAGGTTCCCTATGAAGTCGATTTCGAGGAACTCTCGCGCTTTTACTCGACGACACCCGCGACAGTCAACCAGGTCATCACCCACCTGAAATCGGGCCGTAATATCATGCTTTATGGCGAGCCCGGAACCGGTAAGACTGCGCTGGCTAACCTCCTGCTGATGCAACTCTGTGGGGTGGATGGTGACGACCCTAACTACACTATCGTCACCGCGAATGCCGAATGGTCCAACTTCGAGGTTATCGGTGGCATTTCGCCCGATGACAAAGGTGGCTACTACTTCAAGGACGGATATATTTCCGAGGCGGCACGTGCCTGCGAGAAATCGATACAGGATACAGGTAAACCGCACTATCTGGTGATTGATGAATTCAACCGCGCTAATATCGACGAGGCGTTCGGGAAGCTCTTTACCGTATTCGAGTACCGCGACAAGCAGCCGCTGCTGACTGCCAAGGAGACTGGCGGAGCGCCATTCATGATGCCGCCCGAGTTCCGCATCATCGGCACCATGAACACGCAGGACAAGAATACGCTCTTCAACGTCGGTCACGCGCTGATGCGCCGTTTCGCGTTTGTCGAAATCGGGCTGCCCGACCGCGAGGACGAATTCCGGCGCATGCCGGAATTCGTCTTCAACAAACTCGAAAAACTGGGCATCGCCCCCAACCGGCCGGAGGAGGAAGATGACTGGTTTGCCGCGGAGAAATTTGATTTCTATGACGACGATGGCTCGATGTTCGACGCCTATAACCTGCTCATGGATTTCCTCGAGGAGGAGGAGCTTCCGCAGCAGCGTGATGAGGAGGTTCCGCGCGGCGTGCGCACATTCCGCCGTATCGGGCCGGCAATGGTGATTGACTCGATGCTGACGCTCTTTAACTCACGCGGACAGTACAATCTCGAAAAGGCGTTGCAGGACGTTATTCGCGCCAACATCATGCCGTCGCTCGAAGGACTTGAGCGCAACGAGCTGCGCTGCCTGCTGCTCAAGTCGCAGGCGGTGCTGGGCGAGGAGGCTGAAATCACCCACACGCTCGAGAAGATGGTTGATTCACCCGGAATGAGTATCTTCGGCTGATGGCTGCGCCGCGCGCGACCCTCGAACTGGAACTGCCCGAGGGGTGCAAGCACCTGCTCGAGGGCGAGACGCTGACGCTGCTGGTGCATGCATTGAAGCCGCTTGAGGCGCCCAGCCTCCGGCTGGGGAATATCACGCTCGAGAAATTGCCGGCGCTGCCGTCCAACCAGACCCATTCGTTGCGGTTTCGGGTGCCTGACTACATTGGCGCCAACCGGCTCGAACTGCACGACGGCGGCGGTTGCGTCTCGAACAGGCTCGAGGTCGTAATATCGCCCGGAATGTTCGATTACGACCATTTCCAGCAATTGCGCGAGCAGCACATCCCGGCGCTGGTGCAGGCGGCGGGGGCGGATGACCAGAGCGGTGCCGCCTATCCCGGCGCGACCGCTTCCATTGAGGAGGAGCAGATCCTGCTCAACATCTCCCAGCTGCTCGATTTTTCGGAGAGGTTGCTGAAGCTGACGCGCCGCATCCAGCGGGGCGCCTACTCGTATCTCATCGAGAAGCAGCGCAAGCACATGAAATCGACGATTCGCGGCGCGGTGCGCTGGGAGAAAACCGCGCTGGCACGCGCGCAGAAAGGGGTCGAATATGCGACCGTCCACGTCACCGATATCCGCAAGCGGAAATGGCACACGCCGTCGAACCTGTTGCTGGTAAAATTCCATATCGAACTCTTCACCGAGGCGGTATTTTTCCGTGACGAGATGGACCGCCGTGAGCGCGAGCGTAAGGCGTGGGCGGCCATCTACGGTCAGGAACCAGACGCGGCGTCGGACGAAGTCCGGGAGCAGTTGGAGAAGCTGGACGTAGTATGCCAGCTGCACAAGCAGATGCTACTGGGCGGGAAGCTCAAGGATTTGCTGGGCGTCGCGCGGCACATCCGTAAGGAGGCGCGCGAAATCAACCGCGAGGCAGAGCAGGAAATCCGTCGCCTCAAGAACCGTGCCTACCGTGAGCTGCCTCCGCTCTGGCAGGAGTTCCTGCATGACTACCGATCCTACTACGAAGATACCGTGCTCGTCGAAACTCAGCGCATGGCTGACGTCTACGCGCTCTGGATAGTGTGCGAGATGGCCAACGGCCTCGGCCTGCGCGCCCACTCAAAGAGCTTGCGCGAGTTCCGCTCGCCCCGTAAGGAGAGCGTCCTGCGCTACGACGCCCCGGGCGCGGTGCGCGAGGGATGGGGCGATTCAATCATGGGCGCACTGTTCCCGGAGGATGAGCCCGCCGCGCCAGCGACCGGCTCCGGGCAGCCGGAGATTTTCCTGAACTACCGCGGCGTCAATATCTATTTCGAATGCCAGTATGGCCTGCGCCAGCAACCGCGCCAGCAGGATATCTACAAGGTGCTGGCGTTCATGAATAACTATCGCATTCCGTGCGGTGGCATCATCTACCCCGGGCCGCAGCTTCGATTCAGTTGCGACTCCCGCAACCGGCAGGTGCTGGCGTGGATTCCGTTCACCTGGACCGAGCAGGCGTACGATGCAGCGCCCCGCTATTTCGCCTTCATTGTCGACCGGCTCGCCGCCATCTGGCAGGCGCTCGACGACGGCGATGCCGACGCGGTTGCGCTGGCCGCCGAGAAGCGGGCGTGGGAATACTACGAGGCGATTGCGACACCGGGCGCTGTTCTGCCCAGGCCTGTCGAACCGCTGGTGCCGCTGCCAGACGAGCCGGTCGAACCGCCCGTCATTCCATCGGAGCTGATTGCCGAAAAGCAGGATGCTGAAGACGAAGAGCTGTCGTCCGAAGAGGAACTCGAGGAATCTGCCGGGGAAGAGGCGGAGGAACGCCATGCGGAGCTGGAAGGGGCGCTGGCCGGGGATGCGGCCGTGGCGACCGGCTCGGCGGGCGAGGGCGATTACGCGGTCGGCTCGGCGGGCGAGGGCGATTACGCGGTCGGCTCGTGCGGGGATGGCGATTCCGGGGCGGATGCAGAAGCGGAAGAGACAGAGCCCGAAGTGGAAGCGGAGCCGGAACCAGAAGCTCCCGACGAGGAAGAATCTACTCGGAAACCGGAATCGCGCACGATTTCCATACAGGACCTGAAGAAAATAGTCGAGCAGAAAGAAACCGACGACTGACTTTAAAAACCGGCCGAATGGGCGCGCATGGCCACACAGGTCGCCATCAACGGTTTCGGCACCATTGGTAAGCGCGTTGCCGACGCGATTGCAGCGCAGGCTGACATGGAAATTGCAGGGGTCACCAAGACCGGCCCCAGCTTTGGCTGCGAGCTGGCGGTACGCCGCGGCTTTCCGCTCTACTGCACTTCGGACGATGCCGACCGCGTAGCCGCCTTCGACGCAGGCGGCTACGAGTGCGCCGGCCCGCTCTCCGACTTGCTCGCGGCGGCGGATGTCGTCGTGGACTGCTCGCCCGGCAAGATGGGCGCGGAGAATCTCGCGAAATACCGCAAGGCGGGCGTGAAGGCGGTTTTTCAGGGCGGTGAGCCGCACGCGCTTACCGGCCTTTCCTACAGTTCGAGCGCTAACCATGACGCCAACCTTGGCGCCGACGCGACACGTGTCGTGAGCTGCAACACCACCGGGCTCTCGCGCACGCTGGTGCCGCTCTGGGAGCAGTACGGCTCGCTGGCGGTCGAGTGCACCATGATTCGCCGTGCGGCAGACCCCGGCGATTCCGGCAAGGGGCCGATAAACGCTATCAAACCTGTGCTCAAGGTGCCGAGCCACCACGGTCCCGATCTGATGACCGTGCGCCCCGAAATCAGCATCAACTCGCTGGCGGTCGCGGTGCCGACCACCATCATGCACGTTCACGCCATCGTCGCGACGCTCCCGTCAGGCCACGGGCTGACGACCGAGTCGGTTGTCGAGCTGTTCCGCGCGCAGCCACGCGTCATCGTGATGCATGGCGGCGACAGCCGGATTACGACGACGGCCGAAGTGATGGAGATGGCGCGCGACATCGGCCGCCGCTGGGGCGACCTGCACGAAATCTTCGTCTGGGAAGACGGCGTTTCATTGCAGGGCGACCGACTCTACTATTTTCAGGCTATCCACCAGGAGAGCGACGTCGTCCCGGAAAACGTCGACGCCATCCGCGCGCTGACCGGCAGCGAAGCGGACTGGCGCGCGAGCGTCGCGCAGACTGACGCCGCCATCGCTGCGGCGCACGGTAGCGGCTAGGATGGCTGACGCAACGGGGCTGCCAATCCTGCGCATGTACACCGGCCCCGGCGGGAAGACCCGTTTTGTGTGGACCGTGCTGCCGCTGGCTCGGAAGACTGGCCTCGGGTCGGTCGGCCTCTTCTCGGAACTGTTCGTCAACGAGAACATCCTCGACAACGCCGGCGACTTGCGGCTGCAATTCGCCGTCACGCCGCTGCCGGAGGGCGGCGCGGGCGAGGGGCCGCAACTGGCGCACACCGCGCCGCGTAAGCAGCTGGTGCTGACGCTGGGCGGCTGCCTCGAGTTCCGCAGCTGCGATGTCGAAAGCTTTGACGAGACGACCCGCGCCACGATTGGTGCCGGCGACATCCTGCTCGCCGAAGACCTCGTCGGCGCCGGCCACGCCTGGCGCTTCGTCCCGGCGCGTGACGGTCAGCTCAAGCCGTGGCGCCGTTGCTATGTCCACCTCGGCGAAGAGTATGACCATTTCGTCGAGCTGCTCAGGTCTCAGTAGCCGAGCGCCTGCAGCAGCCGTCCCGGCTCGTCGGTGCCGATGCGGAATTTCTTGCCGCTGGCGTACGTGATTTCGACCGCGTCCAGCCCCGAAATATTCCACATCCAGCCGTGCGGGGTGCGCCGGATGCCCCAGCCATACCAGAACCGGTTGCGCATTGCCGCGGCGCCGACGATATCGGCGCGGGCAATGCTGCGCCGGACCAGCCCGACGCCGAACACGAGATGCAGATGCGAGTCGTCCACGGCGACGCGCAGCCGGTAGAAGAGCAGCCCCAGCAGCAAGCCGAACGAGCCGAGCAGGAGTGCGGCTTGCCAGTCAAGCTCCCGGAACAGGTAGGTTGCCACCCCCATCAGGAAGAGCGCGACCAGCGCCACCCACCAGGGATTCTGGGAGTGCTGGTAATGCGGCAGCATCAGCCGCCGCCGACCCGGATGGAGTGTGTGTCGCCCACCACGTCGCGGGTGCGGGGCGACATCAGCTCGATGACCGCCTGCTCGCGAAACTCCGCCAGCGTGCGGCAGCCGGTATTGGCGAGCGCAGCCTTGACCTTGCGCATATCCTCCTTCAACCGCGGCTTCAGGCGGCCCTGAAAGGCAACGGTGCCTTCCTCGCCTTCGGTGAAGAAGCTCTTCGCCGTGGCGTGGCCGTAGCGGTCCAGATTGCGCGCGCGGGCGGAGCCCTCGCCCCAGGTGGCAACCCAGCGCATCTCCGGCTCATGGCTGGTGAGCCGCAGGTTCTCGTCCAGCTTTTCCCCGGCCGCCTCCAGAAAGTGGTTGAAGTAGCCCCCCATCATCACAGCGTCCGCCAGCGTCAGCGCGATAATCATGTCGCCTGCCGACCCGACGCCGCCGTCGACAACCAGTGGCACGTAGCGTCCGCCCTCGTCGCAGAACTCCTGTCGCGCGCGGTCGGCCGCGATGAGTGCCGTCAGTGGCGCGCGGCCGGTCGCCTTCTGACGCTGGGTGGTGCAGATTGAGCCGGACGACATCCCGATTTTGACGACGTCGGCGCCCTGCTCCATCAGGTACTGGGCGCCGTCGGCGGTGATGACGTTGCCGGCGCAAATCGGGACGCCGGTTTTCATCGCGCGGTATGCGGCCAGCACTTCGCCGACGAACTCGCTGTGGGCGTCTGATGTGTCGATGACAATCATGTCAACGCCCGCTGCTATATTGGCCTCGACCCGCTCCTGCCATCCCTTGTGGGTCGAGATGGCGGCGGCGACCGGGATTTTCTCGACGTCCTTGCGGAACGCCAGCTTCACCAGCCGGTCCAGCTCGTCGAGCACGACCAGGTAGCGCCCCTCGCCCAGCAGCTGTTTCGCCTGCTCGACGGTCAGTGCGGGGTCGCGGCAGCATTCCATATCTTCGGGCATGAGCATTACGCTCCCGACCGGGTCACCCGGCGGCGCGTCCAGTTCCAGATAGCGGTCGAAGCTGAAAAGCCCGAGAAAGATGTTGTTGCGGTCGGTGACCGGCAGTTTGGAGTGGCCGTGCCGCTCAACCAGCCGCACCGCTTCGTCAATCGTAGTTTCGCGTTCGATACAGACCGAATCCTCGACGAAGCCCATCTCGTAGCCCTTGATGCGCTCGACGATGGCCGCCTGCTCGGCAACGGGCAGTCGCACCGGTAGCACCCCCAGCCCGCCCTCCTTGCCCAGGGCAAGTGCCATTTCGTAGCTCGTGACGGAAGTCATCGCGGCGCTGAGCAGCGGCAGCCGCAACGCGAGCCCGCCGAGTTCGGTTGCCAGCGAGATATTGGGCAGCGTGCAGTCAGCCGGCGTCAGTCCGGTCAGTAGTGAAAATTCGCTGAAGGTGCGCCCTGGCTCGCGCACTATCTGCTTGACCATGCCCCCGCTCGGGTGAGTCATAAAAGTAGTTTGCGGTCGCCCGTTTCAGAAGTACACTTCGCGCTCGCGGACGGCGTGCAGCAACGCTTCGCTGACGGGCGTCGCGATGCCCGCCCGGCGGCCGCGCTGCACGATGGCACCGGTAATCGCCTCGATTTCGGTGCGACGCCCCGCCTCCAGGTCCTGCAGCATGCTGCACCTGTTCGCAGCGGTGCGCTCCATGATTTCCAGCGCGCGTGCCCATGCGTCGCCCGGCAACGTGATTTCGAGTGTTGCGGCGACAGCTGCCCCTTCGCGGCAGGCTGCCCGCGCCTGCTCGCGAAGTGCGCCCTCGCGGAGCGCGCCGTTCGGGACGCCCGCCAGCGCGGCGACCGGATTGATGGCGTTGTTCGCTATGGCCTTGAGCCACAGTTCGCCCGGCAAATCGCTCGTCAGGGTAGCCTCAATCCCGCCCGCGCTGAAGGCGTCGTGCAACTGCCGTAGCGCAGCGGTCGGCGCGCCGACCGTTGCGCCCAGCACCGCGTAGCCGTCGCCAGCATGCATCACGCTGCCGTCGGGCTGCCGCGCAGCGCCGAGTCCGGTCACGAACCCCGCCACGTTTTCGGCGCCCAGGGCATCGGCCAGCATTTCCACGGCGAGCAGCCCGTTCTGGCACGCGACCACCGGGACGCCCCACTCTGCCAGCCGGGGCAGCAGCGGCTCCAGTTGCCACGACTTGGTGCAGAGCAGCAGCCAGTCGCAGCCTTCGGGTGTCGGCTGCACCGACAGCGTCGCGTGGAACCGCGTCAACCCCTCCACTCGCAGCCCGCGGCGCAGCCGCTCGGCGCGGGCGCCTTCTGCGATGAGCACGACCTCGCTGCCGCCCTGCGCCAACCGCGCCGCCAGCACCGAGCCGAGCGCGCCGGCGCCGAGCAAGGCTGTCTTCATGCCGGCGCCTTGCCTGACGGGCCTTCCGGGTCGCGCTGCTCGAGCAGGATTTCGCGCAGCACTGCCACGCGCTCCGACGGCAGTGCCAGCAGCGGCGCATGCCAGGTCATTCCGGCCGGTGGTGCGACCATGCGCTGCGCGTCCCAGCCGACGACGATACCGAGCGCCTTGCGGCGCTGCGCCAGTTGCGGCAGCTCCTCCAGTGCCGTGGCGGGATGGCTGCGCAATCGCGGATGCCAGCGCTCCAGCGCCGTTCGCTCCGGCTGCGGCAATGGGGCTTGCTCAACCAGTTCGAGCGTGCAGCCGCGTTTGGCGAGCAGCCAGCCTGCAACCAGGTCGCGCCAGTTTTCGGCGTGGACCAGCACCTTGCCCTGCGTGTGCAGCGGCAATCCGCCGATGGCCGGCAGCACCTTGCGGAACAGGAACGCGCGCTTGTCGCGCACCTCGGCGTGCAGCGCATGCTCGGGCTTCGAAAGGTTGACCCTCAGGTCGGGCCGCACTGCCAGCACCGCCGCGCCAAGGTCGGCGCCCAACTGCTGCGACGTGAACGAGTGTGAGCCGGTGCGCCGCGGGCGAATCGCGAAGCTGCTGCCTTCTGGCAACGCAGCGCCCCATTCGGCCGCCGCCTCCCCGAGCAGCTCCAGCTCGGCCGGTAGCTCTTCCACCGGTGAGAGCGAGACAATCCCGAAGGTGCGCGCCAGCACGCCGGCTACAGAATCCCCGTCAGGCGATGCCGCAGTCGCGGCCCCAACAGGCGCTGCGCCGCCCTCGGCGATGTGCGCGAAAAAGCGTCCGCGCATGCGCTCGATGCGCGCCTCAATGCCGGCCAGCGCCAGCCGCTGGAGCAGGTTGTCAGCCAGCTTCTGCTCATAGCGCCGGCGCGTTCCGGGCGCCTTGAGCCCCAGCTCGCCGTAGCGCAGCAGGAACAGGCTCACGCCAGCGAAGCGAGCACGCGGTCAACAATCTCGCCAGCGTGGCCCACGTAGTTGACGGGGTTGAGCGCCGCGTCGATTTCAGCAGCAGTCATGAGCTTCGCGATTTTGCCTTCGGCCAGCAGCAGGTCGCGGAAGCTGGCCTTGCCAGTCGCGGCCTGCATGGAAACTTGCCGCACCAGTTCGTGCGCTGCCTGCCGGTCCATCCCCTTGCGGGTCAGCGCCAGAAGCACCGCCTCGGCCAGCGGCAGCCCGCCCGCGGCGGCAAGGTTGGCGGCGATGCGCTCCGGGTTGGGCTGCACGTTGTGGAAGACCTCCACTGCCTTACAGAGCATCTCGTCGATAAGTATATAAAAATGGGGCAGCAGCATTCGCTCGCTGCTCGAGTTGGCCAGGTCGCGCTCGTGCCACTGCAAGTTGTTCTCCAGCGCCGGCGCCGCGAAAGACCGCACCATCCGCGCCAGCCCGCCCAGATTTTCGCTCGCAATCGGATTCTGCTTCTGCGCCATGGTTGACGAGCCGACTTGCTTCGCGGCGTCGAACGCCTCGGCCGCTTCGCCAATGTCGCTGCGCTGCAGGTTCCGGATTTCAAGCGTGAATTTCTCGATACTGGTCGCCAGGTTGCCGCCCCACTGCACCAGCTCCGCCAGCCGGTCGCGCCCCAGGATTTGCGTTGTCGCCAGCGGCGTGTTGAGTGAGAGCCGCGCCATAACTCGGTCCTGCAGCTCGAGTGTGTGCGGGTGCAGTGCGGCGCCGCTGCCGGTCGCGCCGAGCAGCTTTCCGGTCTCGAGCCGCGGTCGTAGCTCGGCCAGTCGCTCGCGCTGCCGGGCCGCCTCGGCGGTGAAGACCGCCATCTTCAGCCCGAAGGTGACCGGCGTCGCCCACTGGCCGTGGGTCCGCCCCAGCATCACCAGATCGCGGTGCTCGCGCGCCTGTCCCGCCAGCGCGGCGATGAGCGCGTCAACTCCGTCAGCGACTAGTGCCAGCGCGTCGCGATGCTGCAACGCGCGGGCCGTATCGACGATGTCGTAACTGGTCACGCCGAAGTGCACCGACCTGCCTGCGTCGCCCGCTTGCTCTGCGAGGGCTTTCGCGACTGCCATGATGTCGTGCCGGATTTCCGCCTCGATAGCTTCGACGCGGTCGCGACTGACTTTGGGAATCGCCTTGCGGATTTCCGCTCCATGCCTTTCTGGAATCAGCCCCAGCGCTTCCTGCTCCTCAGCGAGGGTTGCTTCGACCTCGAGCAATGCTCGCAGGTATGCGTCGGCGCCGAAGATGGCGCGCATCGCGTCGCGCCCGTAGCGGTAGTCGAGTACGCAGGTGGGGTCCACGCGGGCGCACTGCTGCGCTTCTTAAAGGCCTCCGCTCATCAGAAACCTTTATCACCCCGGCATGGAGGGTGCGGGCGTATGCGAAGAATTCTGCTCCAGACCTTGGCTGGCCTGCTGCTTTCGGCGCTGGCGCTGCTCCTGCTGGCGTCGCCGGTGACGGCGCTCGACGTTGATGTCGAGCCCCTCAACATGAACCTCGACCCCGAGGACCCGGTGGCGCATGAGGGCTTCCAGGGTTCATTCGAGGTGCGCAATAATGGCCTTGAAGCTGCTGTCGATGTCACAGTCCTGGTAATGAATCATACAGACGAGTGTGCGCCGGGTGACATGCAGTGTGATGTAGTCCACGATGTGACGATAGGTGCAATTGGTGCAGACAAGGCCGTGTTGATTGAATTTGATTGGACAGACCACGCTGAGGGGGACCGGATTTTCTCTGTGCTTATTGACTACATGGATGATATTGATGAGACTGACGAGAATAACAACGTGCTTTACTACGAGTTCCATGTATTTGGTGAGCCTACAGCGGATTTGGAATTTATTGAGGGTACAACCGTAATTCTTTCACCTCCAGATCCTGCCGTTGGAGACATTGCCGATGTGGTCGTCCTGTTCCAGAATTCAGGGCGTGCTTCAGCACCTTTGTTCTATGTCCTCTTCCAAGATATTCTTGATGGTAATATAACCGAAATAGAAACACTGGAAGTACGCAATGTTCGGGATGGTAGTGCGGCGCAGGTCAATATTACTTGGCAACCCGGTGCAGAGGGCGACCACACACTTCGCATTACTCTGGATTCAGATGATGATATTGAGGAGACCAACGAGGATAACAACGTCTTTGACGAATTTATTTTTGTTCATCCCCATACACCCGAGCTTACGGTCAGCGTCAATCGGGGACTGGTAGCCGACCCACTGGATGAATGGCTGGAGCTGCCGTTCCAGAACCACGCAATTAATCTCTCGGTTCTGGTCTACAACAATGACAGTGTCGAGCCCGCCTCGGACGTAAGGGTCCGTTTCTGGGATCAACCCGAGGGCGGCAGTGCCAGCGAAATTGCTGATTTCATAATCGGGAATCTCGAGAATGGCACTAGGCAAGGTGTCGTCTACGTCCCTGGTGAGGCACTGGCGTGGATTACCTGGGACCTTGACAGCGGCACTTCAATCTTGGGCAACCACACCATTATCGTCGAGGTTGACCCGCTGAACGCCATCGGGGAATGGAATGAGGATGACAATCGCCGCTTCTTCAACGTGATTGTTCATGAGCCACAGCCCGACCTAGAGGTCACGGCGGTCGCGGTCGCCGGTGAGCCTGTGCGCGGGATTCCTTCAATAATCACTGTTTCTGTCATCAACGTAGGAGCGGAGACGGTCTCCGGTGCCTATGTGGAATTGCGCGTTGACGGGGAGCTGGTCAACGGCTGGAACATTACTTTGACGGAGGGAGAATTGCGAGATTTGGAGTACGATTACGTATGGTCCGAACACAACCCAACCGTGATGGGCTACGCCGACCCAGAGAAAGCAGTTGAGGAACTTGATGAGTCGAACAACTACCACTCCATCTGGGTCGAGATTGCCGCCCCGCAGCATGACGTGCAAGTGGGTGCAATCAGCCACTCTGGCGAAGCTTTCGAAGGACAGTGGGTCGAGCTGACGGTTGAGCTACAGAATCTGCTGGGGGAAGTGCCGCACTATCGCCTTTCGCTCTTTGTCGACAATGCCACCGCACCCGAATACCAGGACCCGAATCAGGTGCAGGAACTCTATTACGTCGAAGGATTTAACCTGGCCTACAATGAATCGCGTGTCGTCTCAATCTGGTGGTACAGTACCGTCGGTTTCGGCTGGCACAATCTGAGCGTCGAGGTCGAGGTTGTGGACAGTACCTACCCCGACCTGAACCTGAGCGACAATCGCAATACGACCAGTTTCTACCTCAAGCAGATCTTCTACCAGCTTTCGCTCGAGATAGAGCCGCTACCCGAAAAAATCAAGCTGAACGAGACCGTACGCGTCATCGTTAACGCCTTCAATTTTGGCCCGGAAATTCTCTTCGAGGGGGCTGAAGTGGTGGTAACCGGCAGCGGCACGCAGTGCGAGCCGGGCCTCCAGCGCACGCGCGAACTGGAGCGCGCTACTGGTGAGGATAACCTCGAGTTCTTCTGCACTCCTAACGGCACCGGGCCCTATGTTATCGAGGCGCGGATTGACCCTGATAACATCCATGACGAGCCCGATGAGGACGACAACTTCGCGACGGGCGTCATCAACGTCACCAACGAGGAATTCACGCCGACGACTCCGCCGGTAATCCAGGATGACTCATTCATTACGCAACCCATTGTATGGGTGCCGCTGGCGACGCTGGCTATTATTGGCGCAGGCATGTTCGCCTACTACCGTTTGCGCGGCGATGACGATTTCCTCCCCGGCACTCGCGGACGCCAGTCCGGGGGCAGCGCGCCGGGACAGGAGCCGGGCGCAACCACGTTCCGCTACGACGCGGAGTCGGGCATAACCTATGACGCCACGACTGGCGAGGTCATCGGCGAGAAAAAGAAGGATTAGTAAACGTCGCGCAGGTAGCGCTTCTCGTCCTTCATTAGCGTGCGGTTGACGTAGTGCTCCGCCTCTTCTTCGGAGAGGCCACCATGTTCCTGTGCGATATCGATGAGCGCCTGATGGACGTCCTTGGCCATGTAGTCCTTGTCGCCGCAGACGTAGAAGTACGCGCCGCCCTCGAGCCATTTCCAGATTTCGCCGCCCGCCTGCTGGAGACGGTGCTGGACATAAATCTTCTCGGACTGGTCGCGCGAGAAGGCAGTATCGAGCCGCGCTAACAAGCCCGATTCCTGCCAGGCACGGAACTCCTCTTCGTAGAAGAAGGTCGTTTTCTCGAACCACTCGCCGAAGATGAGCCAGTTGCGGCCGGTCGCGCCGTCGAGTTCGCGCTGCTCAAGGAAGGCGCGGAAGGGCGCGATGCCGGTGCCGGGGCCGACCATGATGACGTCGCGGCTTGCGTCCTCGGGGATGACGAACTCGCGCGTCGGCTGGATGAAGACCGGCACTTCGGTTTCGCCGACGGTGATGCGGTCAGCGATGTAGCCGGTAGCAAGGCCGGCGCGGTCGCGCTCGAAATTGTGGTAGCGCACGACAGCCACGGTCAGGTGCACCTCGCCCGGGTGGGCGCCGGGAGCGGAAGCGATAGAGTAGAGTCGCGGAGTGATGCCGCCCACAGAGTGGGCGAATTCCTGTGCGCTGAAGCTCACGCCCGGATATTCGTTGAGAATATCGATGTAGTCGCGGACGTTCAGGTACTGGTCCAGCGCGGTGCGGTCCGCCAGTAGCTGCTCGAGCCCCTGCTGGTCGCCTGCCGGGAGCTTGGCCATCAGCGGCTTCAGGAACTTGCGGTTGGCGCGGTGGATCGTCAAATGGCTTTCCAGGGCTTCGCGAAACGCAAATTCACCTTTACGTTTCAGCTCGACCACCTCGTCGCCGCTGGCGCCCAGTTTCGCGAGCAGTGCATCGACTAGTGCCGGGTCGTTGCGTGGGAATAGTCCGAGCGAATCGCCCGCCTTGTATTCGAGCCCACTGCCAGCAATGTCGATGACGTAGTGGTTGGTTTCCTTGACGTCGTCGCGCGCTAGCGTGCAGGCTTCCTTGATCGTCGCGGGGAACGGGTTCTTGCGACCGTATTCCATCTTCAGCTCTTGTGTGGCGGGTGCGGCGTGCTGCTTGCCTTGCGGCGTGCGTGCGCCTTCTTGCGGCTGGGGCGCACTTTCTCGGCACCCTTGCCCTTGCGGCGCAGCCCGCGGCTCTTCTTGCCGGCGGACGTCAGGCTGCGATGGACGCGGCCCTTGTGCGCTCGACCGCAAATCCAGTTAATCTTGGGGTCGGCCATGATGACCGGATGGTGCGGGTCGACCATGATAATCTCGAACCACTTGTAGCGGCCGTCCTCGACCACCCAGTAGGAGTTGAGCACTTCAAGGTTGGGGAACTTGCGCGCAGTCCGCTCCTCAGCAATCGACTGTAGCGACTTGGAAACGGTAATCTTGGTGATGCCGGTGCGCTTGGCACGGCGGCCGCCCTTGATGGCGGGCTTACGCATGCTCCCGCGGCGGATGCGTGCGCGTGCCATCACGAAGCCCTGCTTGGCGCGGAAGCCCAGCTTGCGCGCCCGGTCGAGCCGGGTCGGTCGCTCGATGCGCTCGACGGCTCGCTCGCGGCGGAACGTGAGCAGCCGCTCACGCTGCATGGCCTTGATGGAATCCCCCGGGCGGTTCCACGCGTCCCCAATGTAGGAGTATACTGATTTCGACATCGCGATATCCTCGCTTCACGGGTTCAGCCGGAGCCACATTCCCGCATCGCGCCGACCGCCCCCTGATTATAAAGCTTCAGGCTGGTGCCTGCCCGATGGCTGCGATTTGCTTCATAGTCAATCCCGCTTCCGGCATGGGCCAGACTGGTCGCCGGCTGGAAGACTTGCGGCAGCAGGCGGCCGACCTTGACGGCGAGTGGCTCGTTACCAACGCGCCGGGCCACGCCACCGAGCTGGCGGCGGCCGCTACCGGCTGCGAAATCGTAGTAGCGGTCGGTGGCGACGGCACGGTGCACGAAGTCGTCAATGGCCTGATGCGGCACCCCGCCGCCAGCCGGCCGGCGCTGGCGGTCATTCCGAGCGGCACCGGCAACGATTTCGTTTTCGGCTCACGCGCACCCCCGAGCGCCGAGCGCGCACTGACGGCGCTACGCGGCAGCGCGCGCAAGCGTTTCGACCTGGCGCACTTGCGCGGCGCGGGGCGCGATGAGTATATCTGCAACACAGCGGGAATCGGCTTTGACGCGACCGTCAATATGCAGAGCCGCTACGTGCTGCTGCGCGACTTCCCGAAATACCTGATTGCGACGCTGTGGACGATTCTCTACTACTTCGCGGCGCCCCGCATGGCGCTGCGCTGGGAAGGTGGTCGCGCGGCTTATCGTGTGATGATGCTGGTGGTCGGCAACGGCCCGCGCGAAGGGGGCGGCTTCCTGACGACGCCCGACTCGCAGATGGATGATGGTATCCTCGATTTCCTGATTGCTGGTCAGGTCGACCGGTTGCAGATGCTGGGGCTGCTGCCGCAGGTGCTCACCGGCACGCATCTCGCCAGCCCGGCGGTACGGCTCGTCTCGACCACGCGGCTGGCGCTGGCGAGCGAGAGCGACCTCTGCATCCAGGCCGACGGCGAATTCTATTGCCTCCCCGGCGACGGGGTGCGGCGGCTGGATGTGCAGGTGGTGCCGGGAGCGCTGAAATTAGTCGTCGAGCAGGATTAGCGGGCTGGCGTGGATGTTGGGCAGCTCGTCGCGCTCGAGCGGCGCGAAGTATGCGCGCAACGCCGCGATGTGCTCGGCTAGTGCGAGTCCCATGTAGCGCTCGCGACCGACCGACGCGAGCAGCTCCAGCCCGGCCGGCGCGAGCGACTGCGCGTCGGCGATGTCCTTCCCGGTAACCATCGCCAGCCGCACCTTCAGCAGCGCTGCCGAGACTTTGATGAGCCCCTGCAGGAATCGGTGTGGTGTGCTGCGGCGCGGCGCGGCGCGGCCAGCCAGAGTGCTTCCCACGCTTCGTGCGATTCCCAGTAATAATGCGCGTTGCAGAGGTCCACACCGTGGCGCCAGCCGTCGAGTGTGCGCCACTCTCCCGGGCGCCACGGCGGGTGCGGCTCGTCGTCGGCGCCGTAACTGTGGCCGTGCGGGTTTGCCTGCGGGTGTGGGTGCAGCCCCGGGAGGTAGCGGTAGGGCGGCAACAGACGCGTCGAGTGGCGCTGCACGTCCCGCTCCAGCTCCGGCTCGTCTCGCGCCATGTGCATGCGGGGGCAGGGGTAGCCATATTTGTCAGCCCCTGCAGTGGCGGCCCGATGGACCTCGCAGGAATGCTGCAGGAGTGCGGCGCGGTGCAGTTCGGCGACTTTCGCCTTACTTCGGGCCGCAGGTCGAAATACTACGTCAACCTGAAGCTGGCCGCAACCCGGCCGCAAATGCTGGAGCAGATTGCGAGCGAGATGGAGCAGCTGCTTCCTGATGGGGCGGAAGTCATCGCCGGGATGGAGCTAGGTGCGGTGCCGCTGGCGGTCGCGCTTTCGCTGAAGACGGGGCTGCCCTACGTCATGATACGCAAGGGCGAGCGGGTCCACGGCACTGGCAGCCGCATCGAGGGCGAACTGCTGGGGAACGTAACCGTGGTTGAGGATGTCGCTACCAGCGGCGGCTCGCTGGTTGACGCTGTCGAGGTGCTTCGCCGTGCTGGTAGCACTGTCGAGTGCGCTATCGTGGTGGTCGACCGCGAAGAGGGTGCCAATGAGGCGCTGCGTGCGGTCGGCATCGAGCTGTTGCCGCTGGTGCGTATCGGGAGCCTGTTGCGGGAAGAGTGATGACTCGCGTCCTGCTCGTCGGCTCCGGCGCACGCGAGCACGCCATTACCCGTGCACTCTGCAACTCCGGCGGCAGTGTCAGCTGCTTCGCATCCAACCTGAACCCCGGCATCATGGCACTCGCCGCTGGATTCGAGCTGGGCGAGCTGGATGCGCCGGAAGCGGTAGTCGCTTTCGCCGCGCAGCAGTTAGCGGAGCTAGCGGTCATCGGCCCCGAGGCGCCGCTCGCCGCAGGTGTGGCCGACGCGCTGCGCGCTGCTGGCATCCCTACCGTCGGCCCCAGCCGCGAGCTGGCGCAAATCGAGACTTCCAAGGCGTTCGCGCGCGACCTGCTGATGCGGCACGGGATTCCCGGCTGCCCGCGCTACCGCACCTTCGATGCGCTCGCGGGGGTCGCCGGCTGGCTGGCGGAACTGGGCGACAGCTACGTCGTCAAGTATGATGGCCTTGCCGGTGGCAAGGGCGTCAAGGTCGCGGGCGACCATCTCCACTCCCACGCCGAGGCGCTCGCTTACTGCCGCGAACTTGTCGCGTGCGGCGGCCGTTTCGTGGTCGAGGAAAAGCTGGTCGGCGAGGAGTTTTCACTGATGAGCTTTTGCGACGGTGAGACGCTGCGGCACATGCCGGCGGTGCAGGACCACAAGCGCGCGCTGGAGGGCGACCGCGGCCCCAATACTGGCGGGATGGGCTCCTACTGCGACGCCAATCACAGTCTGGCTTTTCTCGACGACGAAGATATAAGTGCTGCGCAGGCGATTAACGAGGCTACCGCGGCCGCGCTCAAGGCAGAATGCGACGAGCCTTATCGCGGTTTCCTGTACGGCGGATTCATCGCTACCGCTGGCGGCTCGAAACTTATCGAATACAACGCCCGGCTGGGCGACCCGGAGGCGCTCAACGTGCTGGAAATCCTGCAAAGCGATTTTCTGCCAATCTGCGAGGGCATGGCGACCGGCACGCTCGCCGAATGCGAAGTCACTTTCCGTCCCGAGGCGACCGTCTGCAAGTACGTCGTCCCCGAGGGTTACGGCGCGCAGCCGCGGCGCGACTGCACGCTCGTCATCGACGACGAACGGCTCGCCGCCAGCGGCGTTTCGCTATTCTACGCGGCGGTCAACCAGCCGCCCGGTGGCGCGCTCGAGACGACCAGCTCGCGCGCAGTCGCGGTCGTCGGCAGCGGCGCCACGCTCGCTGCGGCGGAAGCGCAGTGCGAGGCTGGACTGGCTGCCGTCAGCGGCCGCGGGCTGCACGTACGGCACGACATCGCCACGCCGCCACTGCTCGCGCAGAGGGTGGCGCACATGCGGCAGCTACGTGGTAAACGCGTAGCGCCCGTGGCAGGGGCGACCTGATGCTCGAAGCGCTGGTGTTCCTGGCGGTGGGGCTATTGCTGTTGATGCGCGGTGCCGACGCGTTCATCGAGAATGCGGTTGGGTTGGCGCGTGAGTGGGGGGTCTCGACGCACGTCATCGGCGTAACGCTGGTCGCCTTTGCCACCAGCCTGCCGGAAGTGCTGGTTTCGCTGCTGGCCGGGACGCGGGGACATGATGCGCTGGCGCTCGGCAATATTATCGGCTCCAATATGTCCAACCTGGGGCTAGTGCTCGCCTGTGCCTGCCTGCTCTGCTGGTATCGCTACGGCCATTGCATCCTGCCGGCGGCCGGTGCCGTCACTGACGGGCAGGTGATGCTGGCGTTCGCATTCCTGCTCTACGGCGTTGCGCTCGACGGCAGCGTCTCACGCGTCGAAGGCGTGTTCCTGCTGCTGCTCTATCTGGCGTACGTGGGCTGGTTGCTCCGCCGCCCAGCACCTGCTGGCGGAAGCCCGGAGGGCGACGGAAGCCTGCCGCAGCTGGCGCTCGGCGTGGCCGGGCTGCTGCTCGGGGCGCACCTGACTATCGAGGGGGCGGTCGCGATTGCGGAGTGGGCCGGCATTTCCGAGCTGGTAATTGGCCTGACGGTAGTCGCGGTCGGCACTTCGCTGCCGGAGCTGGCCGGTTCCCTTACGGCGGCGCGCAAGGGGTTCCATGACATCGCGGTCGCTAACGTCATCGGCTCGAACATTGCCAACATCGGGCTGGTGCTGGGACTGCTGGCGCTGGTGTCGCCGGTCCCGGTTGGCGACTTTGTCGTCTCGGTCACCCTACCGCTGCTGCTGCTGGCGACGCTCGCCGCGATGGGGCTGGTGCGACTGCCGTTGGGGCGCGCTGCGGGCGCAATCCTGGCTGGCTTCTTCCTGCTGTTCCTGTTCGAGCTGCTGTAATCCAATTCCCGGCAGAGGCTCTTTAGCCGGGCGAGCCTGCCAGGCCATGCTCCCGCTGGCCGAGTTTCGCGTGCTGGACCACAACGCCGTCGCGCTCGGCACCGACCTGGGTGAGCTGATGGAAACTGCCGGAAAGGTGGTCGCCGACGCGCTGCGCGAGCGGTTCCCGCGAGCGCAGCGCGTCGTCGTGGCGTGTGGCAGCGGCAACAACGGTGGCGACGGTTTCGTCACGGCGCGGCTGCTGGCGGATGCGGGGCTCGAGGTCACGGTCGTGCTGGCGGGCGAGCCGCGCTCCGCCATCTCGCAACGGGCGCGCGACCGCTGGGAGGGCGAAGTGCATGCACCCCGGGCATTGGCGAAGCTGCTCGCGGAAGCGGACGTGGTGGTCGACGCGCTGCTCGGCTCGGGGCTGCGCGGCGAACTGCGCAAGCCGTATGCTGAAATGGTCGCCGTGCTCAACGCAGGCCCGCCGGTCGTGGCGATGGACGTGCCGTCCGGGCTGGGGCTGCCGGAGGCGGTCGTGCCAAAGCTGACCGTGACGTTCCACGCGCTGAAGGAGGGCATGGATGCAGCCAGTTGCGGCGAAATCATTGTCGCCGATATCGGCTTCCCCCCGGAGGCGGAGCGCTATACGGGACCGGGGGAGCTACAGCTGCTGCCGCCCGCCGACGCCAGCGCGCGCAAGGGGCAGAACGGCATCGTCGCCTTCGTCGGCGGCGGCCCCTACACCGGCGCGCCGTCGCTGGCCGCCATCGGGGCGTACCGCATGGGTGCCGATCTGGTGCCGATGTTCGTGCCCGAGAGCGCTGCCAGCATCGTCGCGAAGCACGCCCCTGAATTGATAGTCCATCCGCTCCCGGGCGACCACTTCGCGCCAGAGCACGTTGCGACCGTGCTCGAGGCGGAGGCGAAGGCGGACGTGCTGCTGGTCGGCCCCGGGCTGGGTCGCGACCCTGAAACGGTCGCGGCGGTCGATAAGTTGCTCCGTGCGTGGCGCAAGCCGCGCGTGATTGACGCCGACGGCCTGTTCAGCCTTCAGCCTTCAGCAGCGCAAAATGCGCTGCTGACCCCGCACGCGGGTGAACTGGCACGGCTGGCGCAGGCGGCTGGCATCGACGCTAACGGACGCAAAGCCATGGTTACAGCGGTCGCGTGCGCTTACGGCGCTACGGTGCTCGCCAAGGGGCCGGAAGATATCATCACCGACGGCACCCGCATCCGGCGCAACCGCACCGGCCATCCGCGGCTGGCAGTAGGCGGCACCGGCGACATACTGGCAGGGATGTGTGCCGCCGCTATGGCGCGTGGCCTGACGGGATTCCAGGCTGCACGCGTTGCGGCGTGGCTGCTCGGCACCGCTGGCGAACGCGCCGCTGAAGCGCACGGTGCCGGTTTCATGGCGACCGAAGTTGCGGCGCAGGTGCCACTGGTAATGCGAGACATGCTCGGCTAACGGCGTCGGCGCAGCGCAATGCCGGCGAACAGGGCCGCGCTGGCCAGCAGTGAAGGCGCCGGCAACGGCTCCAGATTTCCGTCAGGGAGCGGCGCCGCTGCGCCGACCGTAAGCGTCTGTTCATCGCTCTGGAAGCTACCGTGGCCTGTATCAACTTCGACGCGGTAGCCGTAGCTGCCAGCTTCGGCCAGCGTTACCTCGGCACTCCATCCGGACGGGCTTTCCAGCATCGGGAGCCGCTGGCCAGCGACCAGCAGGTAGACCGCCTGCGGGTCAGGGTAGTCCACGAAAGCGCGAATCTCGACCGGGCTGCCCGCCTGCGCGTCCGCCACCGGCAGGAGCGCGACGCGTCCGGCGTTCTTGACGTTCAGCGTGCGGTAGGTGGTATCGTGGTTGCCAAGCCGGTCGCTGGCTTCGATTTCAAGCAGCCAGCCCCCGTCGCTGGCGAGGGTCGAATCCCAAGTGAATTCGGTCGCGCCGGCGTGCGGTGCCGGCAGGCTGGTCCAGTCGCTGCCGCCAACCCGGTATTGCAGGACGATGCTGCCCACACCGGCGTAATCGTCGATCGCGAAGCTGATGGTCACCTCGGCTGTCACCGGGTCGGGAAACGCATCCAGCAGGATGACGGGAGCGGTGTTGTCGCACTCGAACTGCGTGGAAACTTCGGTGGCATAGTCCAGCCCGTCAACAGCACGCACCAGCAGGGTATGCACCCCGTCGGGCAGGGCTGCGGTGATGATCCGGAAACCGTTTTCGTCCACGCTGTGCCACACGCCGCCATTAATCTGGTATTCAACACTGGCAACCCCGTCCGGGTCGGAGGCAGTTATCGTAACGTCGAGCGGTCCCGCGAAGAGCGCCCCGGGCACGCCGTTGACTTCTAGCACCGGGTAGGTAATGTCGCCCTCGTTCTGGACATCCAGCTCGAGGCTCGCCATCGCTTCGTTGCCGTAGGTGTCGGTGGCGCTCACTTCCAGCGTGTGGAGGCCGTTGTCAATTCCGGTCTCCTCGCTGTTCCACTCCGCCTCCCAGCGGTTATCGCCGACTGAGGCCATTTGGCGCCAGCTGCCTTCATCAACGCGGTATTCGACTTTCGCGATTACACTATTGTCCGATGCGCTGGCGGCAAGGGCCACAAGTTCCGTGACCTCACTGTCCGCAGCTGGTTCCAGCCACGTCACGACCGGGGGCTCGCTGTCGTTCAGGATTTCAAGGTTTCCCGCCAGCTCGAGCGTGGTGCCGGCTGTGTCAGTGATGCGCAGCACCAGTTCGTGCTGCCCGTTTCCGTAAGCGGTCGTATCAAGCATCAGGTCGAATTCGTCCGTGCCGTCGGCGAGCTGCCACTCGCCGCCGTCGACGCTGTACTCTACCGCGGCAATTGCACTTCGGGGCTGGCTGGCGCTGCCCGGCAGACTGACGGTGTCGCTCAGGTTTCCTGTCGGGAACTCGAAGCTGGTTTGTGGCGGGATGGCGAAAGCGCTCTGTAACGCATAGTCATCAGTAGAGGCGGACTCATCGTTAAAGAAGGAAACGAAAATGTTCAAATTATTATAGCTGATATCAGAGAAGTCGTTCCCGTCGGAATCGCTGTGATTCCCCCCGATCCAGATAGTTTCGAGTACAACTTCCTCGTGAGGGTCCAGCTCCACCTGTTGGTCAAAGGCGTAGTCGAGGAAGCCAAAATGGTACGGGTTGCCGTCGTAGTTGTCGTAGCGCGAGACTGGTTCGACAATGTACGCCCTGATGTAGCCATTGAAAGTAGGATTGCCGAAGCCGGCGTCCTCGTTCCAGGTGATATACGCCTGTACCCCTATCCGGTCATCACCCAGGTGCTGCATTGCGATGCGCAGCGAGATGTCGGTGTCACTGCGGCCGCCGCTGCTGTCAATGGCTTCTTCATAGTTGGAAGTGTCTGACTGGCCTCCTTCGACCTTCTCGTCGCCACCGTCAAAATAGACGGTGGGGTAGCCGGCGAAGTCGGGATAGTCACCGGTGCGGTCATCCGCCTTATCGTTTTTGTCGGTAATCAGCGCCACGAAAAAGAACTGGTCGTGGTAGTAAGGGTCATCCGGGTATTCTGACTTGGGTTGCCAGACTTTGTTCAGATTATCTGCAGCGCTTGGACAATAGACACACCAGGTGGCGGTGAACTCCTCGCCGATAACTGCGTGGGTAAAGTCCTCTACTGGCAGCTCCGCCTCGCTTCCCGGCAGCAGCAGCATCGTGAAACAAGCGAGAAGGCAGGCGAGTAGGACAGCGCGCACGCTGACTCGGGTACCGTGAACCATATAAAAGTTATTCGAGACCCGCAATCGTGCGTGCGGCGGCGACCGGGTCTTCGGTCCCGAAGATGGCGCTGCCCGAAACCAGGATGTCCGCACCCGCTTCGCGCAGTGCTGCGGCATTCTCGCAGGTGACGCCGCCGTCAACCTCGATGAGCGCCTCGGGTGCCGCCTCGCGCAGCGCGCGGATGCGGTCGTAAGTGCCTTCGTCAAATTCCTGTCCGCAGAATCCGGGCTCGACTGACATCGGCAGCAGCAGTTCCACCACTCCGAGCCACGGGTCAAGCGCTTCGAGCGGTGTCGAAGGCCGAATCGCGACGCCCGCCTTCAGCCCGCGCGCATGGATGGCGTCGATGGCGGCTGCCGTCCCGTTCGCCTTGGCGTGGACTGTGATGATATCAGCCCCCGCGTCGGCAAACGCCTCAATGAAGTCCAGCGGGTCTGTGACCATCAGGTGCACGTCGAGCGGTGCGATGCCGCGTAGCGCCGCGACCGTATCGGGGCCCATGGTCAGGTTCGGCACGAAATGGCCGTCCATGACGTCCATGTGCAGGTAGCCGCTGTGCGGCGCGATAAGCTCTGCCAGCTCGCGCAGTCGCCCGAAGTCGGCGCCCAGCATCGAGGGGGCGACGACCGCCACGCTACCACATCCGGGTTATGGTGTCGACGATGACGCGCTCCGAAATATCCGGCCGCCATTTCTGGACCACCTGCACAAACTTGTGGACCTGCGACGACTCAGTGCGCCACCAGCGGTCGTAGAAACCCTCGAGCGCGTCAAGCTCGTGGAGGATGATGCGCTCCTGTGCGTCGGTCAGCTGCCCAGTCATGTGGGTCTTGTCCGCTTCCTTCGCCAGCCTCCGCTGGAGCTTGCGCAGCGCCGCCACCCAGAACCCGCGCGGCCGCGCCTCTTCGCCGCTCTGGTTGCGGATGATGCCTGTATTCAGGCACCAGTCATGCTTCGCATTCTGCGTGTTCTCATCAGCGTAAGTCGGCAGCCAGATTTTGTCGAGCGGATGGCACGGCTCGTGCTCCGGCCGTTCCTCTTCCTCGCCGTCCACCACTTCGGCCGCGCCCTCTGCGTCGGTGCCGGCGTCCGCCTCTTCAGGAGCCGGTTCAGGCACAACCTGAACCGGCTCCCGCTCATCGGGACTGGCTGCAGGCTGCGGTTTGGCGCTCGCCACGCGGCCCGCGACGGCTGCCCGTAAATAAACGCTCCGTGGCCGTGAACTTTAAGAGCGGCACACAATGCGCCCTCGCCTGCGCGTAACAGGGAGTGTGGTGTAACTCGGCATCATTGCGGGCTCCAGTTATGCAGGAATGATGGCAATAGGTCTGCTGAACAGTGATGAATGACTGGAGCGCTGACCTGCACGCCACCATAGGTGAGACCCGCCGATCTGGGTTCAAATCCCAGCGCTCCCACCAGCGCGCAGGCTTCTAATCTTTCCAGAAACTATTTTTCCAGTTAAAGTCATATCTAGATGCGTATCGCACCGATATGGACAAAAATCTTCTGCCTATTTGGGTGTGGCTTTTCGGTTTTGTTGTGATATTTATTGGTAATTCCGGTATTGGTCCAAATGGTGGGGATGCGTTTATGATGTTGGGAGTAATGATACTAGCTCTTGGTTGGCTAGTTGGTGCATGGGTAACTTACCGATTAAGCGATACTACAGGAGAGTCTCCCATTTCTATCCCTTTTTAAATTAAGACCCTAGCAGCACTCGCAATCCTCTTCCTGAGAAGCAGGGTCGAGACTCATTCTGATAACCTGGATTCCCCCATGGCAAACGATGGCTGCTATGGCGGCCCCGATTATGATGTCGGGCCAGGAAGCATCAAAATACCATACCAATAGACCGGCAAGGATAATTCCAGCTGAAGCAAAGGCGTCATTCCTGCAGCAGATAAATGCACTCATGAAGTTTATGTCTTTGTGCTGGTGCTTGTACATCATGAATGCAACGCTCGCGTTGCCAGCCAGTGACATTACTCCAATAATAGAAATAGTACCTCCAGTCAACAAATCCGATTCCTCTATCAGACCCAGATATACATGATAGAATGCCCACAGACCAAATACGGTCATTATTATTCCTTTGAACAATGCCAGTCTGTTCTTGACGGCTGTGGTTGACGATAGCACGAGGATGCTCGATCCAAGGATAAACACGTCTCCTGAATTGTTAGCAGCATCACCTAACAATGAAGCTGATTTCATCATTAAACCGTACCATAAATCTACTGACATCATTATCAAATTTATAATGAAGGCAATAATCAATGCCCTTCTTCCAAGTGCGTCAGCGTGTGTACTCATCCTAGCTTGACTGCGACCGAATCAGTTAGTATTTAGGACTTCCGCACCAAGTAACACAATCCAAATCACAATGTTTGCGAGTTTATCCTTCACACCCCCCTGACGCCTCCTGAGATTAAAATACTGTGGTTGTTCATATTGAAAAGCTTATAAATTTGTGATAGAATAGTATCCTATGGAAAACAACGCATTATACTTCTCTGTTGGGTTAATCTTACTACTTGTTTTCCTCCTGTTCAGTATCATCGCATCTGGGCGTTTATGGGCACTGAGTTGTTGGGGAGGCATTGTGTTCGTAGTTGCCTGCATAATAATGGCGTTAACTAAGCCGGAAGACGATTAATTCTAAGGCTTCCTCATCCGGCTTCACAGACTTCCTAATATTGCAGCTATCATTATGAAACCGAGAACAATATTCAGTGCAGAAAAGATTAGACAATTCTTATCTACGTGTTTGTAATGTTCCTCTTCTTTGGAGAGATATATTGCCCCACAATAAATCCTGCCAGAGGTATTGCTTTTACTGCGAAGGAAAAGATGGGAGAGGATCCACATGATGGCCAATCATTTTCCAATGTCCATCCTCCTTGCGGAAAATATTTGTAGCGCGGATACTTATGTCTTTAAGCTCTCCTTGGATTTCCATTCTTATACTCTCGATATTGCTGACCGTCGCAATGAGGGGGCCAGACGTGATCTGCACCTCCACCGGTTCCACGGTGCCCCGCAAACCCAGCTGTCCTTCCCAGTCTTTTCGTACCGCCTCCCAGCCCACCTTGTAGTCCCCGGCTGCAGGCCCCATATAAGTGATATCGTCAGCATGAGACCAAACGGCCTCCATCGGGGCAAGTTGGCCAGATAATATTTTATTTAAGGCGGCGTAGAATTCTAAATTTGCAGCATTAACTTCGGCTTTGCTCATGACTTTCTATACTATACATCTATAAAAACTATACTGCGAAAGAAATGAGGGGAGGGGTCTACTATAGATCCTATAACAGCACCTTATGGCTCAGGCTTCCTCATCCGGCTCCTGAATCTTTGACTGAATAGGACTAACCAGAAGGATTTGACTCAATCACAATTGTTCCCGTACGTGCATTACCTATCTCACCACAAAATATGGAGCAGTCTACGATTACTTCATTGCCTCCAGCAATCTCGACTTTGCACAGCCCAGTACTACGGTATGTGAATTCACCCGCTTTATCTGCAAAAAAATCAACGGTATATTCTTCTTCAATGGGAATCGAAATGGGGCACACAGTCATGGAGTCTCTGGAGATGGCACTCTCCTCACTTATCAACCGTGACATAGGACTTGCCAATGAAGCGATCATCCGCCGCGGTATCCTGAAGGAAGAGGAAGCGGCCTTTACTTCTATATTATTCAAGCTGACAGCCGATTTTCATCCTACCCTTGCCTCCAGTATCCGGTCGATTGGCTGGAATATCGCCTGGATAGGTGAATATGGTTCCAATATAGCCGAGATTGCCATCAATCGCTTTCTGGAGTCTCCAACCAAGATATGCAGGGCAGATCCAAGCCCCTCAGACTCCCACATATAGTGATTCTTCCACAGGATTTCGCTTTCAGACGTTTTCCAATAAGCTATTTTCTAGTTCTATTGCTTTAGGAAAAAGAATGTTATTTTCCAAGTGAATATGCATGTGAAGATCTTCTTCTAGGGCTTGTAAATTGACATATGCTGCCCTGAATGTATTACAAGCGTCTTTTGGTGGCTTGTAGTTATTACTTATCCTTCTTAATACCTCAAGAATTCTTCCAGCATTATCATGTTCTTCCATCATTACAGATATAGGGCCATTTACAAAAGAACCCGGGCATTTATCTTCCAAAACCATACCTTTTACATATGGAAACAGAATATGTTCTTCTTTGAACAAATGTTGTTCAAGTTCTAATTGTAATTCATCAAACATTTTTGCAATTTCAACAGTCTCTGGATGATTTTTGCCATGAACATTTGCTACCTTGTTGATGAATTTAGAGATTGCTGGACAATTTTTGTAAATATATTGGTGATGTTTGTCATAAATATGTTCAATTAGCTTGTCCAAAGACATATCGTTAAATGATCTATCAGGATTGCTATCGTTTTTCATTAACAGCTCGATATCATCTACAATCTCTTGGAGATTGATGCCTTTTGACGCACAAGCTGCTTCAAGAGTCTGGTGACCATTGCAACAAAAATCCAATCCAAATTTATTGAAAACTGTTGCTACACGTCCATCATTAACAACCATCTCACCCACTGTCTTTTCTTTTATCATTTATTTGTCTCCTGCGATATTTTCTTCTTCGTCATCATCTACAAAGTAGGACTGAATCCTTTCAATTTCCTTCTCGTCACTAGTGATGTCCTTCAAGGCCACCATTGCCAGACTCATACGTCTGTTAATAAAACCCATATAGTTCCTATTTTTCCAGAAATTTCCAGACCAACCAGAAGCGTAGCAGCGCCGACCCGGAGCAGACGACCGCGAAGGTGTACGCCATCCATGTAATCAGATATTCGCCCTCAATCGGCACGTCGAAAAAGAACTGGATGACCGGTACCGTCATCAGCAGCACCAGCCGGTCGGCGCGGCCCAGCAGCCCGCTGTAGACGCGGCCGGCTCCCACGGCCTGCGCCTGCGTCCCCATGTAGGAGAGCAGCAGCACGCCGAGAAGGGCTGCAAATCCGGCGCGTTCATTGACCAGCGGCCCCAGCGCGATGCCGCCGAGGATGATTACGTCGGCGACGCGGTCAAGCGTGTGGTCGACGAGGTCGCCCCGCTTCGAGGCGAGGTTGCGGATGCGGGCGACGATACCATCGAGCGCGTCCAGGAGGGCGGTGAGGAACACCAGTCCCGCCGCGTAGAGCAGCCATACCTCACCGGCGTTCGCCTGCGAGAAGCAGTAGCCGGCGCCGATAGCGGTCGCGAGTGAGAGCAGGCTGATGCCCATCGGGTCGAGCGGGAAGCTGCGCGCCAGCGGTGTCAGCAGGCGCGTGCCAATTTCGCGGAAGTTGTCGGCGACCATTCAGTACCATCCCAGTATGGCTTCGCTGAAGTCAATTCGCCCCGGCTGATAACTCTTCGCGCCCGCCATGATGGCCGCCAGCGCCGCCGCGCTGGCGGCCAGTGGTTGCCCAGTGGTGTCGAGCTCATGCACCTCCGCTCCCGTTTCCAGCGCCTCGGCGGTGATGATGCCCAGCGCCTCCGCCTCGAGGTTCTCGCGCAGCTTCGCCTCCGCGTAGCCGCGGGCGGCGAGCCGCTGCCGCAGCTCGTCGGGGTGGCAGCGCAGGACGACAGCGGTCTCGCACAGCCCCAACCGGTGCGACAGGTGCCCCTCGATGACCGCCTCCGGTTTTGTGTCGCGCGCGACCGCGGTCGCCATTTGCTCAAGGTCAACCAGCCATTCACCACCGTCGTCGCGGCCGTCGCTGGACGTTTCGTAGTAGTCGGAGAGCTCCAGCCGCGGGTGGTTGAGCAGTCGCGCCAGCGTGGTCTTACCGGTTCCCGGGGTTCCTGTAAGAGCCAGCGGGCTCAATCGCCGCTTTCCTGCGCGGCGGCCGCCTTCGCCTCGGCTTTCGCCTTGGCCTTGGCGCGGTCCTTGCGCTGTTTGGCGCTGAAACCGGTCACAGTCTCGAGAAACTTGTTGAAGCGCTGGTGGGTGTCGGTCGCCACTTCGAGCGAGGCGGTAGTGTCGAGCTGCGAATCCAGCTCAATCTCGGACTTGCTGACCATCCTTACCGTTACCTGCTGCAGCGCGCCGTATGAGGCGACATGCCAGTCGCCCTTGTCGCTGACGCCGTCGAAAACCTCAGCCAGCCTCTTCCGCAGGCCGCCTTTTTCGAGCGTCTTGCCGTGCCCGCGTTTCACCTCGTAGCTACGCATCTTCCCGCGACCGGGAGGGGGTATTTGTGCTTTAATCCTCTGCCAGCGTCTTGCGCGCCTCTTCGACAACCTGCTGGTAGAGGTCGCGGACGGAGGTGATCTCGTTGACGACGACATCCAGCACTGACTGCACCGGCCGCAGCGGAGTAGTCGCCAGCTTCAGCGGGGTGTCGAGGTAACTGAGCGTTGCAGCCAGCTTCTCGAGCGAGCGCGCCACCGACTCGAACGAGCCGACGATGGATTCCATCGAGGCCGAAAGCCCGACGAGATGCTCGTCGAGGCTGCCCGCAGTCGCGTCAAACGACTCGAGCCGGCCGTCGAGCGAACGCATTGTTTCGTTCATGCGCTCGAGCAGTTCGGTCAGCTCGCCGAGGTGCTGCAGTCCAAGGACCATCAGCAGGCGAGGTTCGGCGCGGTAAAAGGCTGTTTGCCTTCAGAGATTCAGCTCGCCGCGCTCCATCTGCCGCATCAGCTGCTTCTGCATGCGACGGTTGCCGCCGAGCGACGACATCATCTTTCGGCTCTTGTTGTAGTAGGCGAGCAGCTCGCGCACTTCCTGCACATCGGCGCCCGCACCGGCGGCGATACGCTGGAGCCGGGAACGTTTGATGAGCTTCGGATTTTCCATTTCCTGCTGCGTCATCGAGTTCATCAACACCTTGAATCGCTCCAGCTTTTTTTGCGTTACGTCGGCCTGGTTACCCTTCATCATCGCCGACATGCCGGGAATCATCTCCATCACCTTGCCCAATGGCCCCATCTGCGCCAGCGCCTCCATCTGCTCTCGCATCTCGACCAGGCTGAACTTGCCCGAGAGCAGCCGCTTTGCCGTCTCTTCGGCCTTGTCGGCGTCCATGACTTCCTCGGCGCGCTCGAGCAGTGATTGCAGGTCGCCCATCCCGAGCAGCCGCGAGATGAACCTGTCCGGCTCGAGCCGCTCCAGCGCATCGAGCATCTCGCCAGTCCCGACGAACATCACCGGCGCGTCGGTCGCGGCCACGGCCGAGAGCGCGCCGCCGCCCTTCGCGGAGCTGTCCAGCTTGGTCAGCACCACGCCGGTAACGCCGACCGCTTCGTGGAACGCCGCCGCCTGCGGCCCCGCCTGCTGGCCGACGGTGGCGTCGAGCACCAGCAGGATTTCGTCCGGCTTGATAACCTTGGCAACCGCCTTCATCTCGGCAATCAGGTCGCCATCGAGCGCGTGCCGTCCGGCGGTATCGTAAATCTGCACTTCCAGCTCGGAATGCGCCTCGAGCCCGGCACTGGCGGCCGCGACCGCGTCGCTGCTGCCGCCAGCCACCGGCACGTTCAGCTGCGCCGCCAGCTGCGAAAGCTGCTCGAACGCCGCCGGCCGGTGCACATCCGCCCCCGTAAGGCCGACGGAGAGTCCTTTGCGCTGGAACCATTTCGCCAGCTTCCCGGCGGTGGTCGTCTTGCCCTGCCCGTAAAGCCCGACGAGCATGATTTTCTGCGCTCCCGGCTTCAGCTCGCGCGGTACCCCCAGCGCGCCGACCATCTCGCTGTGCACAATGCGCACGACGTGCTCGCGCGCGGTCATCCCCGCCGGCGCTTTCTCCTCCAGCGCGCGGCTTTCGATGCGCTTGCTCAGTTCCAGCGCCAGCTTGACGTTGACGTCCGCCTGCAGCAGCGCCCGCTGGATGTCGCGGACCAGCTCTTTCACCAGCTCCGGCGAGATATGGCTCGCGCCCGCTATCTTGCGCATCGTAGCGCGAAGGGCGGAGCCGAGGCTGTCGAGAACCATTGGTGGCGGCGCGACCTCGAGCCGGTTTTAAGGGGTGGGGTCGCGCAGCGCATACGTCAGCCGCTGCTTGCCGCTGCCTTTGTTATCGCGCTTCGTGAACTCGATTTCGCCGATTTCCCCGAGGGAGCGGACATGCGTGCCGGCGCAGGGACAGGTATCCAGGTTGCCGATGCTTATGACGCGCAGGCGTTTGATTGATGGCGGGAGCAGCGCGAGGTTCGAGCGCACCAGCGGGTCCTGCTCCAGCTCGCTGCGCTCGCCCTCGGTGATGGTGACCGGCAAGTCCCTCGCAAGGTAGCGGTTCGCTTCGGCCTCGACCTCGGATAGCTGCGCGGGGGAGAGCCGCAGCGGCTGGAAATCGATGCGCGCTTTGTCGGCGTAAAGCTGGTTGCCGACGGTGCGCGCACCGTGGAGCTGGTCGACGACCGCCGAGACGAGGTGCTGTGAGGAGTGCATCTTCATGTGCGCGTAGCGCCGCTCCCAGTTGAGGGCGCCCTCGACCGTCGTGCCGACCTCCGGCAGGTCGCCCGCAACCATGTGCCGCAGGCGGTTGCGCTTGCGTACGTCCTCGACGCTCGCTGTGCCGCCCTCCCATTCGAGCCGGCCTGTATCGGCCGGCTGCCCGCCGCCGAACGGGTAGAACGCCGTGCGGTCCAGCTCGACGATTCCCGGGTGGACCGCCTCGACCGTCGCCGAGAACTGGCGTGTGTAGGTGCCCTCGAACGAGGCCATGTGCAGTTGCTCAGTCACGGTCGTGCCAGCGCGTGAAGTTTAAAATGGCGTTGGAGCAGGAGGGGTCGAGGCCACGCATGTACTCCCAACGCCTGTTTTCGCTTTTGCTCGCCGCACTGCTGGTGCTGAACATCCCGGCCATGGGCGAGACCGTCACGCAGTATTACCGTGACGACGCGTACACCGACAGCGTCAGCCTCGACCTCACCAGCGGCGAGGAGGATGCGCTGACCAGCCTGCTCTTCCCGCGGGCGGAGGTGCTCGAGGCAGCAATCACCATCAGCGGCGGCGCCGATGACGACGGCGATTACGCCAGCGACATCGAAGTCGCGGTGAGCAGCAGCACCTGGAGGTACAGTGGCAAGGGCTATGGCGAACTGGGACGGCAGCAGCTCTTCGTCAGCGGCGGCAACAGTGCCAGCGCCAGCTTCCCCTCCGCCGGTGATGATACGATTGAGATGCTTATTCCGGCCAATGCAACCGTGACGGACGCCACGGTCGACATTAGCGGATTGCCCTATGGTTCGGGTGAGTTAGATGATTTCAGATTATCCTCAATCGATACTAATGGTGGTTCTGTCAGTTATGCCCCGAAAGTTGTCAATAATGGCGATGACCTATTCGTAATCTGGCAGGATTATGGGAACCTGAGCGATGTGAACTACGAGAATATCCTCTTCCGTAGCTACACCAGCAGTAATTGGAATGATGCTGTCGTACTCGCCAGTAGCGGCACCAGTAGCTCACCCATACTGGACTACCAGACTCTGGCACGCGATGGCTCAACCCTCTACGCGGCTTGGGAATCATATGGCTTATTGACCGTGAAAGGCGATGAGATTCATTTGCGTGTATCTACCAATAGCGGCAGCAGCTGGTCCGAGACCAAGAAAGTTGATCTTGATGAGAGTAACCTAACCTATGGTCTTGCCATGGCTGCTACCGACGGGTATGTCTACGTGGTTTATGCCGATGACAATAATATGAGTAATCAGGGCACAGACCCCGACATCTATGTCGTTTCCTCCGATGATGGTGGCGATAGCTGGAGCACACCGACCCTCGTGTCTTCGTCGAGCGATCAGAGCAGCCTCTACCCTGCAGTGGCTGTAAGCGGCAGTAATGTTTACGTGGTGTGGATGGAGTATGACAGTGACAACGCATACTACACAGTCCAGTACCGTCAATCCAGTAACCGCGGCACTACCTTCGGCACGCAACAGCAGCTGAGTTCGGTCGACCGTACCGTCAATGATTGCAACATCGATGTCGATGACGGAAATCGCGTGGTCGTGATATGGATAGATTCCAACGCCGAGACTGGCGCCCAGCCTTCCGTCAAGGCAAGAGCTTCCTCGAACGGGGGAACCAGTTTCGGTACTGAGAGTACCCTCTCAACTTCCGATGACAACAATGTTGCGTTCGTCTCCGTCGCGGCTGATGGCGACGGGGGGTTCTACAGTACATGGCGTCGTACAACGGTGGATGCAGACCAGCCCTACCGGATTGTTATCAGCGACTCCTCCAATGGCGGCACGACCTGGAGCGACCCCGAGACAATTGATAACGATGTAGAGGTTGACTTCCGCGCCTCACCTTGGGTCACTGCCGAGGGCTCGGACATTGCTGTGGTCTGGTCGGACCGTGACAGCAGCGGTGGAGCCTCGAGTGAGCAGGACATCCACTATGCCACTTCTGGCGATGGAGGCAGTTCATGGTCAGTCGTAAATCAGATTTCCGAACATTACTATGAAGCGGATTCGTGGATGCCCGCGCTCGCTACTTCAGGAGATTCGTTGTACCTCGCATACTGGGATGGAGGTGACCTTAATCAGCAATCCGATAGCAACGGTAATGATGCCCATGGTGATGATGGCGATATATTTTTTCGCCATTCCAGCGATGATGGTGAGAGTTGGAGCAGCCCCATTGTAATCTCACATTTTGATGGAGATGCAGATACTAATGGTAACAGCGTTGAGCAGACAGATTATCGCCCTTCGATATCCGCTAGTGGGGACTATGTCTATGTCGCCTGGGTAGATTATGGATTATACGACGAGGATAGCCTCCTTGACTATGACATCCTGATGTCCGTATCCAGTGACAGGGGATCAAACTGGGGTACGCCATTCATCATATCCGATCATGGCTCTGACGACTGGTCGTTTGCTCCGTTTGTTCTTTCGGAGGGCGCGCACGTCTACATAGCTTGGGTTGAAGACGGGAATGTTGACAGCAGTGGGAATGATTATGATATCGCCTTCCGGCATTCTGCCGATTACGGCCAAAACTGGGATGACATAGTCGTTCCTGCGGATAATGGGGACTGGGATGACCAGCCTTGGATGGCGCTTGCTGGAGGAAAAATCCAGCTGGTTTGGACTAACACTAACCAGTACACTATTCTTTACAGTAACAGTGACGATAATGGTGCGACCTGGAGCGAGCCCCAGACAATCGACACAGAGGAGTCGTCCACTACATCACTTTCACCTTCTGTTAGCGGCCAGGACGACAGTTTGTTCGTGGCTTGGCGCGAGTATGGTGACTACGATGGTGATGCCGTAGCTGATTACGATGTGATTGTCAAGCATTCCAAGGATGGTGGCGTAACCTGGGACAAAGCATTTGTTGTCAGTGATGATTCCACCGCCTATTTCTACTACACCTTTCCCGCCCTTGTCACAGGCAACGGAATCACTTATGTCGCGTGGCAGGACCTGACCGATGGCAGTACTACCGAGTGGCAGCACTTTTTCCGTTTTACTCAGGATGACGGAGAGAGTTGGTCGGATATACTCCCCATTTCAGAATACAATGGTGACAGCCAGTCCAGCTACAACTACATGGCGCCTGCCACAGCGATAGGAAATCGTGCCTATTTCGCGTGGGCCGATGGAAGAAATATTGCGAGCGCCGGGGCAGATGATTCAGACATTTTCCTGCGCACAACTCTGGGTGAGGAGTATCCCGACAATCCCTCAATTGATATGGATGGCGACGGAAGTAATGACTGGCAATGGGGTGGTGAGCTGAATGATGACAATTCGCCAGTGACATGGAGCGACAGTGGTTCACCTGGCGCCCAGAAATCGCTCGTGGACGCACTTAACGACGCTCTGGCAGAAGCTGAGACGGAAGTGGACCAGTACGGAGTCGAAATGGCACGGCTTGAGCTACAGTTGCACAGTGATGGCGAAGGAGTAGTACGGCTCAACTCGCTCTCGGTGGAATACGACGTCGACCTCGTCTTCGGCAGCGCCACCCTGTTGAGCCGGCTCAACTCACTGGTCAATAATGCTGACGAGGATGACGAGACTGTTGAGACCGCTATCTCGGTAACCGCCGGCACGCAGGGGCGCGTAGTCCTGAAGGAGCTCAATCTCCGAACGACCAATGCTGAACTTGAAATCGATTCGGTCCAACTTAGTGACGACCCTCCGCGCCAAGGCCATGATTTGACGATTACCGCGACTATTTCGAATGATGGGGACGGAGATGTATCTGCCCAGATTGCTTTCTGGTATGATGAGGTTTCTCTGTCTAATCAGCTCGGAAACGTGTCGTCGGTAACCGTGCCGTCCGGCGGCAATGTTCAGGTCTCAGCCATCTGGCAGGACCCGCCCGCCGGCAGCCACGAGCTGATTGTCAGCATCGTCGACTCGGTGCCAGACGACAGCGACACGGCCGGCAACACCTGGCGGCAGTACTACGAATTCCAGGCAACTTCTCCGGCATTCGATGTCGAAACGTTCCGGCTTGATGATACTGCCATTGATGGCGAGGAGACCGAACTGCTTGTCGAGCTCTACAATAGCGGCGACCGGTACGGGACAGTCGACATCTACGTATACGAGGATGATGAGGACGGCTTTGCCGTTCTTTCCGAGCTGGGCGTGCAGATTAATGAGGACGAGACCAAGCAGCGCAGTGCTGACTGGGTCGCTGACAAGGACGTTGAGGAGTTACTGTTACTGGTTGTTGACCACGACGACGGCACCGTGTATGTGCGGGAGTTTATGATTCCCTCGGTGCAGACACTGGTAGACTTCAACGTCATCTCTGTGGAGTGGCAGGACGCCGACGAGAACCTGATCACCATCTTTACCGACGGTGTGGAGGCATATGCGCAGATTATGATCCAGAACAGCGGCTCTTTTGATGCCAGGGCCGACATCGAGATTTCGTTGACGCGCGGCAACAACCGGCTGGAGGATGTTGCACCGAATTATTTCCCCAACGTGCTTTTCCCCGCCGGGCAGAGCCAGCTCCTGACGCAGGATGGCAACCTGCCGCTCTTCGAGTTTGACGCCTCGAAATATTCTGGTTTTACCGGCCAGTGGACGCTGGAGGTGAACGTTAAGGAAGTTCGCCCCGAGCATAGCACTGACGAAGGCCTCTGGGACCCGGAAGAAATGCACTTCATCGACACCAGCTACACGCTGAACGTCGCGGAGCCGCCTGACCTCTCGATTAACTCATTCACCGCTTCGCCTTCCACACCCAGCTTTGGCGATACCGTCACCTTCACCATCACGGTGCTCAATAGCGGAGATTCGCCCGCAAGCGGCGTCGTGAACCTCGTTCGCTCCGGCACCATCATCGAGTCCGCTCCGTTCAGCGTTGCGGGCGACTTTGCCGATACTGATGTTACGATTGAATGGATTGTCGGCCCGAATATCGACGGCGAAACACCGTTCGAGGCCGAACTGGTATCAATCACACCGGCTGAAATGGAGGGCGCCAGCACCGAGGATAACAGCGCTTCCACCACGCTCGACATCAAAGGCAAGGTGACCCAGCCCGGTGGTGGCAGCGAAGGCGAGGGTGACCTCGGCAATCTGACGTTTTTCCTGCTGGTTTTCGCCATGCTACTGGTTGGGCTGGGCGGAATTTTCTTCTACTTCCAGCGCACGGGGGGCGACCAGCCTGCTGACGAGGAAGATGCGCTCGGCGAGCCCGCTCCGGCAGCGCCGCCCGTCGCCTCCGCGCCCCCACCACCTCCGGCCGCACCGGCGGCTCCCCAACCTGCGCCTCAAGCCGCCCCGGTAGCGCCAGCCGCGGCCGCCGCAGTAACCATCCAGTGCCCCGGCTGCCAGACGCAGCTGAAAATTGCAGACACGCGTCGGCCGCTGACCGTGGCGTGTCCGGGCTGCCAGACCCATCTGAAGCTGGAGTGATTATCCGTACTCATTTATAGCAGCCTACTTTCGGCAGCCCATGCGCCTGCTGCCCGTCTTCGTCGTGCTCTGCCTGCTGGGGGCCGACCTCGCCCTGCTGGCTGGAGCTGAAACCACCAGCGAATTCACTCAGTATGAACAGAAGCTGGACTCGGTCGTTTACGACTTCAGCGAAGCGGACCGCAACGGCTCGGTGACGCTGGAATTCCCTGCTTCGACCGTCACCTCTGCCTCGCTGCAAGTGACCGGTGAAGCGCTTGACGGGGCGTATCCCTCCGACATCGAGGTGCAGGTCCGTAATGAGAGGTGGCGCTATTCCGGGCAGGGATACGGCGCGCTCGGGATGCAGCAGACCTTTGACAGTGGCGGCCCCGGCAAGGCGACGGTGTTCCATACTGCTGACGAGGTCAATGCCGGGATACTGATTCCTGCCAACGCAACTATACACGAAGCCACCCTGAACATTACAGGTTACGCTTACGGCACCGGGGAGCTCAACCCTTACAAACTCGCCTCTACAGAAACTAATGGCGGCTCCATATCGCAGACACCGGCTGTAGCCCGGAATTCAGACGGTGACATATTTGTTGCATGGCTTGATGATGGAGACCTTGAAACCCGAAGCACAACGTATGACAGCATTATCTTCAGGAGCTATACGGATGGAAGCTGGAATAATGCAAAGCTTCTCAGCCGTACTACAACAGCCTATCTGATGCCCTGGATATTCGAGGACGATGGTACGCTCTACCTCAGCTGGATAGACAACGCATATCCCAACAAGTTGACCTGGATCACCTCAGTAAATGGTGGGGAATCATGGTCCAGTTTCAAGTCTATTCGTGCCAATGGAGGAAATTACATATACGATTATGATCTTGTAAAAGAAGGTGATAATCTACACCTATTGTGGAGTGATAGTGGCAATATGTCTGGTTCAGGTTTTGACTATGATATTTATCACCGATACACCAGTGATGGCGGTGTCAGCTGGAGTGACCCAGTGCAAGTCAATTCCCCCTCGAGTTCCAGTACATCATACCAATGCCGTTTCGCAGCAAATGGGGAAAACCTTCATGCAGTATGGACTGAATATAATTTCACAAGCGACGGATTGGCTCGTTACATTACATCCTACAGCCGTTCTACTAACAATGGCCAATTATGGTCCATCCCTTACCAGATGCACGAAGCAGGGACTGAGAATAGTGGCTATCGACCCATGGTTGCCGTTGCAACTGTGGGTGCCAGTAATTATGTTCATGTAGGATGGTACGAATATTTCACTAATAATAGGGGAACTTATGAAGTCCAGATGCGCAGTTCATCCAATGGGGGCCTTACTTTTGGAGCAATAAACCTGATTTCGGATGAAAATGATGATGGATTCTACGCCTTTCCTTACAATCCACTCGAGATTAGAGCAGATTCGGAGGGCGAGGTGATTCTCGTTTGGGCAAGGACACAGAATGACGGCGATCCAGGAATTATGGTTGTAAGATCAACAAATAGTGGAGGTTCTTTTGGGGAGCCTGTTGAGGCAAACTCTGGTGCAGCTTCTGTCGCCAGGGACTGGCCCAGCATAGACATTGATGGTGATGATGTGGTAATGGCCTGGGGGGACCGGGAACCGGCCTCTGGAACCGGTGGAGATATGGATATTTCTGTATCGCAGAGCAGCGATAGGGGACAAAGTTGGTCGCAACCAGTCTATCTTTCAGAACAATACTATGAATCAATTGAATCAAGCATGCCTGCTCTGGCTGCTACGGAAAACTATCTGCATCTTATCTATTGGGATGGTGGAGAAATAGGTGATAACGGCAACAATGCTCACAATGACGATGGAGATATATTTTATCGCCGTTCGGATGATAACGGTGCTTCCTGGAGCGACCCGAGTGTTATTTCAGAAGAAGGAGACCAGATAATCTATAACCCTCACGGAAATTTTCAGTATCAGCCAAGAATGGTCGCTACCGGTAATCACCTGTATGTAATATGGATTGCGAGCGTGCCAAGTACGATCGACACGGGCGGCGGTTGGTACATCGCTTTCGCACATTCCAGCGACCAGGGGGGGTCATGGAGCGAGCCCATAGCAGTAACTCGCGAGGATACTTTTTCTTATGATCCGGTAATCGCTGCTGAAGGAGCACGAGTTCACGTTGCATACCGGGAAGGGACAGAGATAATGGTCCGTACTTCACGCGATTATGGGGTAAATTGGGGCTACGGTGAAAGGATAACTGATGGTGATAGTAATTATCGCCCATCAATCGATATAGGTGGAGGTAAAGTTCATATTGCCTGGGAATCATATTATAATGATGGGGAACGTTTTGATTATGAAATCCACTATACACGTTCCAGTAACCAAGGTAACGATTGGGACGAGCCCATCAGAATCACCAATTCAACTGCAGAATCCTCCATGTATCCCTGTCTCGCTGCCGATGCTTCCGGTGTCTTTGTAGCATGGCGAGATTATGGTGATTTTGACAAGGACGGCACTGCTGACTACGACCTGGTAATGATTGCCTCTCTGGACCATGGTACGACCTGGGAATCTACCGTAGTTATAAGTGATGATGATGACCCATACATGTCTAACGCCCAGACCTATGCCAGTCTCAAGGCTGGAAACGGATTGCTCTATGCGCTCTGGATGGAAAGACCGGCATCAGGACGTATCGATGATACGTGGGGTTTTGATTTTGATGAACAAAACTGGACTGAGCGCACACCAAGCAACCATCCCGAACCAACTTATTATCACACAATGGCCACTGGCGTGTCACTTTCTGGTTTTACCAGTTCAGTGATGTTTGGGGGGTCAACTAACACAGGTTATACCAACAAGACCTGGATTTACTACTACAACAACAATAATTGGATGGAAAGTTTTAGTGAGGATACCCCCAGTGCACGTTATTTCCATGCAATGGCCAACGACTGGAATAGCGATCAGATTGTAATGTTTGGTGGGTACGGCCTTAATGACACAGGATTTTACGCTTATCGCAATGACACCTGGATTTACTATGCTGATAGGGACCTCTGGTTAGAGATTCCAGATGCGGGAGGCCCTGCACCTCGTTACCAGCACGCCATGGCTTTTGACAATATTACGGGTGATGTCATACTGTATGGTGGCTACGGCATGAACGAAACAGGCTATTATCAGCGTTTCAATGATACTTGGGCCTTCAACATTCAAACTCAGAAATGGAACGAAATTAACACTACAATAAACCCAGGCAAGCGAAGTTATCACAAAATGGCTGGTGATCACAGTGGTAATATTATGATGTTTGGTGGATATATCGACGTAGTTGGTTACGATGAAAGCACTTGGCGGTACCGGGAGGGCAACTGGACCATGGTGGAATCTACTACCCATCCAGAATCCCTGCGATACCACGCAATGAAACATGATCGTGAAAATGATTTGATTGTTGTTTTTGGAGGATACAAACTTAGTGCCCCATACTATTCTGATGATACTTGGGTGCTTGATGGAACAACTGGTTCTTGGGCTCTTCTTGAGACTAATACCACCCCTATTGCCCGTTACTATCATGACATGACATATGATGTCACAGCCGAAAAGATGGTTCTATTTGGCGGATACATAGCCACTACATTCGATATGTACATGCGATTTTCGATGGATCAGGGGCAGAACTGGTCAGATTTCGTGCACGTCTCGGATAATGAAGAGGGCGAACTCACATTCGGTAACGAGGCTCCAGCACTGGCAATAGGTGAACGAACGTACCTTGCCTTCCGCGATAATGGAGATATTGATGGTGCAGGTAAGGATGACAGCGATATTTTCGTCAGAACTACCAAAGGCAGTGACTATCCTCTTAACCCCAAAATCGATATAGGCTCCAGTGGGCAGTACGAATGGCAGTGGGCAGGTGAATTTAACAATAATAATTCACCCGTCCGATGGGATTCCGACTCATCTCCTGGGGCTGCTGGAAAATCATTCCGTGCATCCCTTGTTGATGCTTTAGCCAATGCGGACACGTTTGTTGATGAATACGGAGTTGAGATGGCCCGGATACCAATTACCGTGAGCAGTGACAGTAAGGGTGTTATCTGGCTTTCAAACATGGAAGTGGAATATGAGGTCACGCTCACCATCACGAATCAAAACCTGATCGACCAGCTCAACAAACGCGTTACCAACGCGCAGAACCGGGGAGATGAGGTGGCAATCGCGACGCTCTACGTCAGTTCGCAGACGCAGGGACGCGTGTTGGTGAATAACCTCGCCATCGAGACTGAGGAGTGCGATGTCGAACTGCGCAGCCTGCATTTGGTACCCTCCAATCCGCGCCAGGGCGAAGACCTCGAAATCACAGCCAAATTGCGCAATACCGGCGCCGCGAACGCCCGCGTACAAGTCGCGTTCTGGTACGACGTCAAGG
Source organism: Candidatus Poseidoniia archaeon (assembly GCA_030748895.1). NCBI lineage: Archaea > Methanobacteriati > Thermoplasmatota > Candidatus Poseidoniia > Candidatus Poseidoniia archaeon. The sequence continues at coordinate 39,849 of JASMLC010000006.1, read as the reverse complement.
ACCTCGAGCATCGCATCGCCAACTTCTCGACCAACGTCTACGCCGACGGAGATGACTGGACAGCTAAGGCAACCTGGTACGATATCCCGAAGGGACAGCACACCATCATAGTGCAGGTCATCGAAACCTTCCCCGGTGATTCGACCGCCAGCGCCAGTGTCTGGTATCGTGAGGTGAATGTCGACATCCCGGCAACCAATCCCGACATCTACATTGTCAATGATGGTTTCTATCTTGTGACTACGCCTATTGAACTGATTTCGAATGTGGTTTCGGTCGAAATAGACAATCGCGGCGAGCGGAGCGGACTGGTAGACCTGTGGGTGCGCGAGTCAGATTCCAATGGCCCGCTCATTATGCAACACCTGGGCTTCGAGATTGATGTAGATACTCCCAAAAAGTGGAGTGCTGACTGGGTTGTGAAAGAAATTGACAGGCTATATCTGCTGCTGCTCGACAACGAAACTGGCAAGACGCTCGACGAGCGTTTTCTGGACCTTGACGTGCAGATACTGGCACGCTTCGCCATGCTCGAGGTGAGCTGGACTCCGGACCAGATTTCGGACGGTTCGCTGGTTGATTTCAGCATGACTCTACAGAATGTCGGTTCGTTCGATGTCCTGACGAGCGTCGAAGTCAAACTGGTCAAGGGCACCCGGGTCATCACCGCCGACCCGACATACTGGGCTGGCCAGGAATTCCTCGGAAACGGCCAGCGGCTGTTCGAATTTCAGGTCCGTTTCACAGAATCGCAAGGAGGAATGGGGCAGCTGCTCTACGGCGACTGGACCCTGCAGGCGCGCGTCTTCAACATCAATTCCGTAAACGAGGAAGAGCAAGGGCTATGGGACCCCGAAGCGCTGGAGTTCATCGACGAATCCACGACCGTGACGGTGGCTGAGCCACCTGAATTGCTGCTTGATGAGAGCAGCCTCACAATATCTCCTGCCAAGCCAACGGCGGGCGAAGTTGCCACAATCTCGATGGCAATCTACAATGACGGTGGCACTGATGCCACTGGACAGGTGCGTGTGGTCTATGGTGGCCACTCTGATATCATCGGAACATTCGATATCGTGGCCAACGGTGAGGCGTATCCTGAACTGGTGTGGAACGTGCCGGGAAGTATGTCGGGCGACGTGACTATCGAGGTGCAGCTGGCCAACATCCAGCCGGCGGAGGCGGGTGGTCCGGCAGCGCTACTCGATAATGGTGGCAGCCTGCGCTTTGACGTTGCGGCCAGCAGCGCCGCGGTCGCTCCGGGCGGCAGCAGCGATACGGGCAGCCCGCTGCTGATACTGGTGTTGGTGGGGCTGGTGCTCGTTGGCGGCCTGGGTGTAACCTGGTTCGTCTACCAGCGTTCGCAGGATGCAATTCTTCCACCAGCAGCCAGTCCCGCCGCAGCCATGGCGGCCATAACTCTGCAGTGCCCCAAGTGCAGTACTATGCTGAAAGTGACCAGCTCACAACGTCCGTTGATAGTAAATTGCACCGGTTGTGCGACCAGATTGCAGCTCGACGAGTGAGCCATTCGGCTTAAATACACCACCTTGGGTGGACGCGAGCCCGACCGGCCCTGCCGTCACCGGGCAGCCGCTTTTTGCGGTGGCAGCAGTTTCGGCTGAATCCTGATTCTCCAATGATGGATGTCTTCCGCTGTTGCATAAATCTGTGGAGATGGCAATAACTCCTGCGGGAGCTGTCGTCTGACATTCGAAGATATGGTGAAACCAGTGCAGTAAACCCAAAAATTTCTAGAAAAGTGTGTAAAACTTCGGTTGATCCTGCCGAAGGCTACTGCTATTGGAGTTCGATTAAGCCATGCGAGTCAAGGGGACTTCGGTCACCGGCGGAATGCTCAGTAACACGTGGACAATCTGCCCTCGGGTGGGGAATAAACTCGCGAAAGTGAGGCTAATACCCCATAGGCACAGGAGGCTGGAATGCATCTGTGCCCAAAGCTCCGGCGCCCGAGGATGAGTCTGCGGCCTATCAGGTAGTAGTCAGGGTCAAGACCTGACTAGCCAGCGACGGGTACGGGCCTTGAGAGAGGTCGCCCGGAGATGGACTCTGAGACACGAGTCCAGGCCCTACGGGGCGCAGCAGGCGCGAAAACTTCGCAATGCAGGAAACTGTGACGAGGGAACTCCAAGTGTCCATGCATTGCATGGACTGTTTGCCAGCCTAAAAAGCTGGTAGAGTAAGGGGTGGGAAAGACCGGTGCCAGCCGCCGCGGTAACACCGGCACCTCAAGTGGTAGCCACTATTATTGGGCCTAAAGCGTTCGTAGCCGGCTTGGTTAATTCCTGGGTAAATCGTACCGCTCAACGGTGCGGATTCCGGGGACACTGCCAGGCTTGAGACCGGGGGAGATCAGAGGTACTTGCGGGGGAGCGGTGAAATGTTGTAATCCCGCAGGGACCACCAATGGCGAAGGCATCTGATCAAAACGGCTCTGACGGTGAGGGACGAAACCCTGGGGCGCAAACGGGATTAGATACCCCGGTAGTCCAGGGCGTAAACGCTGCTGACTTGGTGTTGGGGGCCCTGCGAGGGCGTCCAGTGCCGGCACGAAGGTATTGAGTCAGCCGCCTGGGGAGTACGGTCGCAAGACTGAAACTTAAAGGAATTGGCGGGGGAGCACTGCAACGGGTGGAGCGTGCGGTTTAATTGGATTCAACGCCGGAAAACTCACCGGGGGCGACGATTACATGAAGGCCAGGCTGATGACCTTGCCTGATTTTTCGAGAGGTGGTGCATGGCCGCCGTCAGTTCGTACCGTAAGGCGTTCTGTTAAGTCAGATAACGAACGAGACCCTCATTGCCATTTGCTAGGCTCTTCTCAGGAAGGGTTGCACTATGGCGATACCGCCACTGCTGAAGTGGAGGAAGGAGGGGGCAACGGTAGGTCAGTATGCCCCGAATCTCCCGGGCTACACGCGCGCTACAAAGGGCAGGACAATGGGCTTCGACGCCGAAAGGCGGAGGCAATCCCGAAACCTGCTCGTACTTCGGATTGAGGGCTGCAATTCGCCCTCATGAAGCTGGAATCCGTAGTAATCGCGGGTCAACATCCCGCGGTGAATATGCCCCTGCTCCTTGCACACACCGCCCGTCAAACCACCTTAGTTGGGTCTGGACGAGGGCTCGCCTTCTGGCGCGCTCGAATCTGGGTTCAGCGAGGAGGGTTAAGTCGTAACAAGGTATCCGTAGGGGAACCTGCGGATGGATCACCTCCTAAGAACACGGGTTTGCTGTACTGGCACTAATATATCTTCGAATGTCATCCTTTTCCTTATAAGTTACAGTTATATACAACCCGCCTCGTGCGGGTAAATATGCGCCAAGCCTACGCAGCAACACTCATGATGGTGTTGACGACTGTGGCCCTCTCGGGTTGCCTGGGCGGTGACGACGATTCCGGCCTTACGCAGGAAGACGTCGACGCCGCTTACGACGAAGGATATGCGAAGGGCGTCGCTGACACAGCACCAGTCAGCACGCTTGACACAATCCTCGCACGCGGATCCATGAAATGTGGAGTGAAGGAATCCCAGTTCGGAATGGGTTACCTGTCTGAAGACGGTGTGAGGTCCGGTCTCGATGTCGAGTACTGCCGGGCTGTAGCAGCCGCAATCGGACTCAATCCGGACACCGACATCACGTATGTCCCCGCCAGTTCCTCGGACCGCTTCGAGAAACTAGCATCAGAGGAAATCGATGTCCTGATTCGTACCACGACCTGGACCACCAGCCGTGATGCGGGCCTGAACGCGGACTTCGCCGGAATGAACTTCTACGACGGTCAGGGTATCCTGATTAGCGAGAACTCATTCGCTGCAGCAAACGCCAGCAACTCAGTTTCTGGCCTTGGCGGAGCAAAAATCTGTGTCGGAACTGGTACTACGACTGAGGGGAACCTGGCAGACTACTTCACATTCAACGGCATTACATTCGAGGCCATAAATGTCGAGAACGCTGAACAAGCAACGGAGAAATTCGTCGCTGGCGAATGTGACGCCTTCACCGGCGACATGTCAGCCATGGTTGCACGCAAGTGGATTCTCGACCAGGACACGTATGTTGAAGGGGATGCTCTTTACGCTGGAACTTGGATAGCCAAGGAACTGCTCTCCAAGGAGCCCCTCGGCGCCGCAACCCGTGACAACGACGACGACTGGAATGACGTAGTCGCATGGGTATGGTACGGCATGATCACTGCCGAGGAATTCGGCATTACCAACGCCAACTACGCAGCTGAGGCTACCACGGCCGCCGCCGACGGTGGCGACCCCGGTATCAACAGGCTGCTGAACCAGAACCTCGGCCTTGGAACCTCCACCAACCCACTAGCTGACACCTGGATGCAAGCTGTACTCGGCGCTGTAGGTAACTACGGCGAAGCGTACGACCGGTCATTCTGTGACGGCGACGGTGGAATGAACAACTGTCTGATTGACCGCGCTGGAACTGCAAACGACCTCGCCGCCAACGGTGGCCTGCAGTTCGCGCCCCCGATGCGTTAGCTCGGGAACAGGCACGATGGAATACGCCCTCTGGGGTACTATCCTCAGGGGGCCCCCCGAGTTTAAAGCAGGGTTTGACGTGCAAGCCTTAGTATGGAGCTGAAGGCGTTTGGCAGCCGCGGCACTGGGTGGTTACTGCGGCAGTTGCGGCTACCGACCCTGAATGACCTGAAAGGTCTTGCATTAACGGCTCTGGCGGCAGTGCTTCTCTGGAATTACATCCTGTTTTTCCTCGAACCTACTACCGAAATGGTAATCCAGATAGCTCGCTCTATCAAGCTTCCGAGCGGGCTGGAATCCAATGAAGCCTATTATCCTCTGGAAACCACCGTAAAATATATCGGCGGTACAATACTGATAGCTTTCATCCTGATCCAGAACGAAATAAAGCATATCCTGAATCTGGAGAAATTCTTCAGTCTGCTGGCCGATACGTTAAAAGCTATTAACCTGCCACAAGCCAGCTACGGGATTTGCGCGGTGCTAGCGCTATACGACGCACTACTGGCACAGAGCGTACTGGTCGAATATCTTGGCTATGGAACGGCACTATCTGCGTTCGGAATGGCTTTAACCGCACAATCCGGGTACTTAGTGAACGTGGCAAACGCTTGGTGGGACGCATGCCAGTCATGGTATCGTGCATGGTGCAACTGGGAGAATTATATCACTACCCTCGTTGGAATCGTGGTGTTTTATATCATCCTATTATGGTCTGCTTCTGCAGACTTGTCACCCCGGTCCCAGATTCCTTTCCTGATGATTGGTGGTTCGATACTTACAGGATTCCTGCTGTTACAGAATGAGCTCAAGACCTTGATTATAACCATCGTAAAGACAGCACGCAATCCCGGAGATGCAGTAGATATCTGGAAGAAAGCCTGGAAATCGGTAATCGCAACCATGGTTGCAATTGGCATATTCCTTTTCATATTCCTCAACGCCGTATTCCTTCCGGACCTAACCCAGAATTTCCCCACTGTGCTATCTGCAACCATGCTGGTGATAGTTCTGGTCTGGTGGAAACTGATGGCGTTGGAGATGGCAAAGCCGGCTGTCGCCGCCAAGAGGGCGGCCGCTATGGCCTTCCTCCTGGCAATTCCACTAATCCTCTACCTAGTCCTGAGATTGATGGTACTGCTCAAGACAGACCAGTCCTGGGATATTACCCTAGAATTCATGCAGGCCAAGGCGGGCTTCAACATCAGTAACTGGCCTGACCAGATTGATATCGCTAATGCAAGCCGATGGGAATTCTATCGCGCAGGCATCGTGAATGCTGTAAGGGCTGTGCTGGCAAGCGTGTTGCTCTGTACCATCCTGGGATTCATAGTAGGCGTTACGCGACTCTCCAGCAACAAGCTGGCTTCAGGCCTTGCAACGGTATATGTCGAGATATTCCGCAACTTTCCATTCGCAGTCCTGCTCTTCGTCATCAGCAGCGTGATGGGACAATCATTACCGCAATTCAGGGAAGAGATGGATATTATGGATATTATTTTTGTCAGTAATCAGGGTATCTGGGTTCCCGTAGTCCAGCTTTCAAACTTCACGTGGGCGATTGCAGTGCTGATTGGTACATGGCTCTATACTCGTTATGAAGACTGGAATGGAGTTGACGATTCCGAGAAAGGTGTCAGGCGACGAATTATCCTCTGGTTCCTGGCTATCGTCGTGGCTGTTGCTGTCGCGGTTTCGAGCGGTATTGACTATCCCAGCTACCTGAAACCATCCGATCAGCCGGGAAGCTGGCGGATGGAGGGGGGCTTCGAGATATCGCCCGCATTCATTGCTATAGTGGCCGGGCTTACTCTATACACTAGCTCACACGTAGCCGAGATAGTGCGGGGGAGCATCCAGTCACTTCCGTATGGGCAGGTTGAAGCTGCAATTGCCCTCGGGCTGAATCCTGTCCAGCGACTGCGATTGGTGATAATCCCCCAAGCTCTCCGGAGCATGATTCCTTCGCTGAACAACCAGTACATGAATGTTTGGAAAAATTCGAGTTTGGCACTCATCGTGGCCTACAACGATTTTTTCTATGTAAATCTGGTGATCGTGAACAAGGTCGGTAAGGCCGTTCCGAGCTTCCTGCTTCTGCTGGTTACCTATCAGGTCGGGAGCCTGTTAATCTCAAGTATCATGAACTTCTACAATAGCCGCGTAACGCAGGTGAAGATATGAACTGGGCATGGACAAGCAAAATGTTTGCAGACCTTCGTAATTTTAATGAGAATATCACTGGAAAACCAGCAGACTGGGTGACACCCGAATGGAAGTCAGGAGCATCCCGCAGTTCACTAGCACTTGCAATTATCCTTGGAGTTTTTACTTTTGTGGATGTACTCGGTGAAACTGGAAGCTCAGGTGCAGGTTTTGCACGAATTATACTCTATACTGTCCTCGTAGCACTAGCTGCCCTATTCGCAACCTGGGTCATTTCGACCGTACTCCTGCAGGCGACCTTCAAGAAAAATCCTACGACCGCAATCCTGAGCATTATTTCATCACTATTGATTCTAAGTATCGTAAAAAAATTCGGAGGTTTCATACTTATTGAGGCTAACTGGGACGTCGTATGGGCCAACCGTGTCAACCTTGCCATCGGCCCCTTCTTCACCAGTGGCGTTACGCAACCACACATAGCCAACGAGACCTGGAGGTTGTGGCCCACTATCTATCTGGTTGCAATCCTGATTGGGGCCACTTACGGAACAATCAAGGAAAGAGCCGGCAAGTTCCTGATACCATTCAGCCTGTTTTCCCTGATTTGCCTGTTTGCTATCTGGAACCCGAACCACATCAATTACAACCCCGGAGCCACGCTGTTGCTATTCGGCGGAGCACTTGCCTGTGCCTACATATCGTTCGGAGCGGTTTACTATTACAGCCTAACTGCTGAGGAATACCTTGTCAACCGGATTAATTCCTGGGTGGCTATTGCCTCCGTGCTGACGTTTGTCCTCACTATGGTCCTGCTTGACCCACCGGACCGGCTAGTCGAGGCAGGATTGATTGATTTCAACCTTTTTGGCCACCATTTTGTGGCGGAAGAAGGAGTTGCCCCCCTCGAATGGGGTGGGCTGTTTATCAACCTGATATTCTCTGTCGCAGCTTGCGTAATCGGTTCCGGGATTGCGGTCTTGCTCGCCTTTGGGAGGCGAAGTGAGCTCCCATTCTTCAAATGGCCTTCCGTGGGAATTATCGAGATCGTAAGGTCTGGTCCACTAGTGGCGTGGCTGTTCATCGCTTTCTTCCTGGTTCCAGATATAATTCGCCCAATTTATGAGGCCGATTCGGTTATGCGAACTATCATAATTATCTCGCTGTTTGGTGGATGCTATATGGCCGAAGTACTGCGTGGTGGGCTTCAGGCAGTCCCACACGGCCAGATAGAGGCAGCCATTGCACTGGGCTTGAGCCCGATGCAAACAAAACTGTATGTCGAACTACCCAGCGCAATACGGACAACCCTACCTGCCATCGTCAGTATTTTTATCGGCCTCTGGAAGGATACTACACTAGTATACCTCGTGGGCGTCCTCGACTTTTTCAATGTGGCCAAGGTCCTTGCCAGTACCGACAAGGAATTCCTGGGCGATTACAGGGAGCCGCTGTTCTTTGCTGGCTTTATTTTCTGGGTCTTTGCATTCTACATGTCCCGGATTTCGCGTCGTATCGAGGCGAAACTCGGACTTGTCAAGGAAGGCGGAGGTGAGGCTACATGAGTGAACAAAACAAGGAAAAAATCATCAGGACTGAGGGCGTGAAAGTCAACTTCGGAGATTTCTGGGCCCTCAAAGGAATTACGATGGAAATAGGAAGGGGTGAAATCGTGGTTATCATGGGGCCTTCCGGCTCCGGAAAATCCACATTTATCCGCACACTGAACCGGCTGCAGCCGCACAGCGCCGGAACAGTTACGGTCGATGGCATCACAATCGATGACGAGACCAGCGTGGCTGACCTGAAATATATCCGTTCAGAAATAGGGTTCGTCTTCCAGCAGTTCAATCTGTTCCCGCACCTGACTATCATGGAAAACATCACCATGGCCCCGATGAAAGTCAAGGCAGAATCAAAGCAGGAAGCCGAAGCAGGCGCCCTGAAGCTGCTCGAACGGGTCGGTATCCCTGAGCAGGCGCACAAGTATCCTTCGGCGCTTTCGGGCGGTCAACAGCAGCGTGTCGCGATTGCGCGCGCGCTGGCGATGGACCCGAAGATCATGCTGTTCGACGAGCCCACATCTGCGCTCGACCCCGAAATGATCAAGGAAGTGCTGGACGTGATGATTGACCTCGCGAAGCGCGACATAACCATGATTGTCGTGACCCATGAAATGGGCTTCGCCAAGGAAGTGGCCGACCGGGCCATCCTGTTCGACGAGGGAGAACTGGTCGAGGCTGCGACTCCGGAGAAGTTTTTCAACAATCCGCAGCACAAACGCACCAAGCTGTTCCTCGAACAGATTCTCTGATTGCGGGACTTCGCTTTTAACGAGCCTTCTTTGCGCGGCCGATGGCAGGTGACAGCCTCGCGCGTTATGAATTCAGCCAGCAGCTTGAGCGACTCGGGCAGTTCAGCGGACGCGCTACAGAACTAATATCGCTCTACATTCCTCCCGAACGCAAGATTCACGAAGTCATGGCTTACCTGCGCAATGAAGCTTCGCAATCGGCCAACATCAAGTCCAAATCAACGCGCAAGAACGTCAGTGCTGCGATTGAATCGATCATGTCGCGGCTGAAAGCGTTCAAGACACCACCCGAAAACGGCATGATATTCTTCGTGGGACATATTTCCAAGGGCGCTAACCAGACCGAAATGACTCAGGAGGTTGTCATACCTCCCGAACCTGTGGGAGCGTTCCTCTACCGCTGCGATAACCGCTTCTTTCTGGAGCCGCTGGAGCAGCTACAGGAAATCAAGGAACAGTATGCATTGCTGGTGATTGACCGTTCCGAGGCGACGCTGGGAATGCTGCGCGGCTCGCGTATCAAGGTGCTGAAGCACATGTTTTCCCAGGTGCCTTCCAAGCATGGCAAGGGAGGGCAGTCACGCCGTCGTTTTGAGCGGCTTATCGAAGAGGCGGCTCATGAGTGGTATAAGCGTGTGGCTGGCAGCGCCGAAGATTGTTTTGACCCCCACGGAATTGAGGCATTGCTGATTGGTGGGCCGGGCGCGACCAAGGATTTTTTCATTACAAAAGAATATCTCCACTATGAATTGCGAGATAAAATCCTGGACAGCTTTGACACGGGCTATACAGAAGAGGCAGGGCTGCGCGAACTGGTTACCAATGCTTCCGGACGATTGCAGGAAGTACAACTGGTTCAGGAAAAGGTGTTGATGGAGCGATTCATGAAGGAAGTCATGACTTCCCGGGGTGGACTGGCGACCTACGGAGAAACACAAGTGCGCGATGCGCTCAAGCGCGGAGCAGTCGACCAGCTGTTAATTTCCGAAGAACTTGAGACCGACCGCGAAAAGGGGCTAGTGAGGGAAATGGTAGAGCTTGCCGAGAATTCGCGCAGCACCGTGAACCTCATATCCACCGACACCGAGGAGGGGGCAGGCCTGCGCAACGCCTTTGGTGGGCTGGCTGCAATCCTGAGGTATCCTCTTAACTGATGTTACAGACACGACGTTGTGGTGAATTGTCCGAAGCGGACGACGGCAGCGAGCAGACGCTCTGCGGCTGGCTACAGGAGACGCGCAACCTGGGCGGCATCGCCTTCCTGCAGTTGCGTGACTCCACAGGTATAACACAGTTGACATTACCGAAGAAGAAAGTGGGCGAGGACAATTTCAAGGTGTGGACTGCCATCGCGCGTGAATCAACACTGCGCGTTACTGGCACAGTAAAGGCTAATCAGGAAGCCCCGAACGGCCTCGAACTGGTGCCCACAGAACTGGAGGTGCTCAACGCTGCCGCGACCCCACTACCTCTCGGCGTAGTGGACCGCATCGAGAGTGAAATTGAGACGCGGCTCAACGCACGCTACCTGGATCTGCGGCGGCCTGAAGTCGCGGCATTCTTCCGCATCCGCGCCGCCATCTTGGGCGCTGTGCACGACCACCTGCGGCGCGAAGGCTTCCTGGAGGTGCAGACGCCAAAGATTATCGCCTCGGCCACTGAGGGCGGCACCGCGCTCTTCCCGGTGCAGTATTTCGACCGCAAAGCGTACTTGGCGCAATCGCCGCAGCTCTACAAGCAAGTGTTGATGTCGGGCGGGCTCGACCGGGTTTACGAGATCGGTCCCGCGTTCCGCGCCGAGGAGCACAACACTCCGCGCCACCTGAACGAGTTTATCTCGATTGATATCGAAATGTCGTGGGCCGACGACGATGACGTGATGGGAGTTATGGAACGGCTGGTCGCCAGCTGTGCTGAAGCGGTGGCGCAGGAAGCAGAGGCGCTCGCCGCGCTGGAAATGGCTCCGCTCGCGGTCGAACTTCCGCTCCCGCGCATCACTTACGACGAGGCGATAGATATCGCGAGCGTGAAGGCCGATATCGCCTGGGGTGATGACCTTTCGATGGAAGCGACGCGCGTCATCGCCGAGCAATATGGCGGTTTCTACTTCATCACCAAGTGGCCGCTCGCGCTAAAGCCGTTCTACATCCAGTCTGAAGGCGAGAAGCACAGCAAGGGGTTCGATTTCATGTTCCGCGAGGTCGAGATGACCTCCGGCGGCCAACGCGTCCACGACGTCGCGCAGCTCGAGCAGCGCCTGCGCGAGCAGGGGCTCGACCCCGCCGAGTTTGGGCATTACCTCGAGCCGTTCCGCTACGGGATGCCGCCGCACGGCGGCTGGGGGCTGGGCCTCGACCGTCTGGCGATGGTCTTCAGCGGCGCGCAGAACGTGCGCGAGTGCGTGCTCTTCCCGCGGGACCGGAACCGGCTGACGCCCTAGAATATATGGATAAATTAGTTAATTATTTTGCTGAAGCACTGAGACATATTGACCGTTCTGGAATTCCATTTAAGAATTACAAACCGGGAGTGGGGCCTTACGCAGAAACTCAGCTGGTGATTAAATCCCTTCAATACCTGAAAGAGCATTATATTGATTATTTTGCCGGAGCAAAGACGAAGAGACATCCGGACTTGTTAATCCCTGAAAAATGGGCACTAGAATTCAAGATTGTCAGGCCATTTGGCGATAACGGCAAACCTGCTGAACACTGGTCGGAAAATATGATGCATCCCTATGCGGGAAATGTTAGTGTGCTGGGGGATTGCATAAGCCTACTAAATTCAGATTTTTCGGAAAGAAAGGGAGTGGTTGTGTTTACATATGAACATTCCGAACCCAGATTTGACTTGTCAATCCTCTTTGATTCATTTGAGCTAATAGCTTCGGAAGAACTTGAGATTAGACTAAGTGAGAAATTTTCAAAAACTGTTACTGATTTAATTCATCCCGTCCATCAACAAGCTACGGTTTATGGTTGGGAAATATTGGAATAAATTATTAACAATCATTACAACGTTCCCGGCCCGCCCAGCGGCAGCGTTGTCAGCGCCGCTGCCGTATCGCCGCGCAGCGACGGCCCTTCCGCGAACGTCCCGAAAATACCTATTTCACCGGCAGGATTATGTGCTAGTCCGAGCCACGGACGGCCATCCGAACCCACGACGATGTCTATAAAATCTCCAAAGCCGCCGCAGCGGTCGTATCCGCAGTCTTCCTTGGCGTTCTCGAGCGGGTCGTCGGGTAGGTTTACAACTACTGTGGTCAGCAACGGATTTTCATTGAATGAATCTGTTATTACAGTCATATATCCATTCCAAGTCAATCCACCGTTAGTTGTGCCGATGTAACCCATTGCCACCCTTCCTTCGGAACCGGCCGCGATTGCAGGAAATCCAGTCCCATTGACACCAGGGGGTGCAACCATAATTGGGTTGCTCCACGTTCCTCCTTCATCGTGAGAATATGAATAATATGGCATATTGTCAAACCCCATCCACATAGCATGGACGTTGTCTTCAGAATCGGCTGCTACTTGAGCTTCCTCAAAATTCCAAGTTTCTGCAGTTCCAGTAGTTTCTGTTGGAAGTGGATGTTCCGTCCAGGACATACCTCCATCTGTGCTCCTGTATATTGAATATCCTTCACCACCATTACAGCCTCTATTCCCTCTATAAAAATTACCGTTGTTGGATCCAATTATATGACCTGTTAGTCCACCACTATCACAATCTGTTGGAGCACCTGAGACTTCTGGCGTCCACAGATTACCACCATCAAAACTCGTTGAGCAGAGTGGGTGAGGAAATTGAGTGTTAACGCAGTAGACAAAGGTTGTATCATGGATTGACAAAAGAGAATCCTGGTAAGGAGAAGATGCTATCGTCTGGTGATCCTGAATGGCATAAGGAGAAGTTGCTTCTGTGGGGGGAGACCAAGTTGCAGCCTCATTATCCGAATACTGAACTGTCATAACAGCAAGAGCATGCATATCGAACTTCATCAATCTGTCATTCCACAAATCAACGTACAGGTACGGGTCATTGCTGTTCGGTACAACACCGGGACCACTGTCTGCGCAGGAATATTCAGTGATGGAATTCATTTCAAGCATCCCTTCGCACTTGATTATGGCCGTAGAACCACCATCTCCTGTTCCCCAACTGGTCATATATACATTCCCAGCCTGTGTAACACCTATTGTAGGCTCGAAAGTAGTTGTTCCGATTGCATAATAAGTTCCTTCACTGAAAATGGGAATGTTGTTTCCGTAAAGAACTAACGTACCATTTATCTCATAGAAATCAGTAGCATTGCGTGCGCCATCAAAATGATAGAAAGTTGTACCTGGAACAGGTGAAGCAAAACCAAAAGGTAGTTGTTCATCTATTTTGGTCCTGTTGTCCTCTGGACCAAGGCAGCCCGCCAAGCTAGAGAAGACGAACAGGAACACTACGGCGACGGCCTTCTGCTGCATGCTGGTGTATGAGAGTTCCGGGGCTTTAAGGTTTCACAACGTGCTTTGCATGGATGTTTTTATGCTAATTGATATCAGGTGACCCCTATCCCATTTTGAGGGTTGAACTGCCGCCTACCGGCAAGACAGGCAGGTCGGTGATTTCATCGCCGTAAAGGGTTGGGCCTTCCATTAGAGTCCCAATAACAGCTTCCTCGAAACCCGCGGCATTATGCGCAAGGGCAATCCATGGTCGCCCTTCGTCATCAATCTCGACATCAATGAAATCTCCGAAACCACCACAGCGAACGTTGCCGCAGTCAGAGGTTATGTCCAGAGGATCATCAGGGTGGTTCACAGCTACACTCGTGATTAGAGGGTGCTCGGCGAAGGCGTCAGTCATAATTGCCATATAACCAGACCAACCGCTGTTCGAGGCATTGGTCTCAATGTCGTTAATTTCACCAATATAACCGACGACTACACGCCCTTCAGAACCTGCGAATATTGTCGGAAAACCAGTTTCTTTGACACCCGGGGCTGCAACCATCATCGGGTCGCTCCATGTACCTCCCTGATCCCGGGAATAAGCGTACCATGGAAACAAGTCATTACCAATCCATGTAGCGTGAACATTCCCCTCGTCGTCTACAGCTGTGGCAACTTCGTGAGCGTGCCATCCATCCTGCATCCCAACATCCTCTGTGATGGTGTGCTCGCTCCATATGGACCCGCCATCCAGCGAGCGGTAGACTGCAGGGCCTGCGCAGGAAGGGTTGCCCCGGTAAACTGCTCCATCAGCCCCGCCTGCAACATGACCATGGAGGCCAGAACACTGAGAGGTCCCTAACGGATAACCTATTCTCTGCGCATCCCATGTGTGTCCACCATCTATAGAACGGGAACATTGAGGCCCAGCTGCAGGTGATCCAGTATTAATGCAGTAAACGTAGACTACCTCTCCTGAAATTGCATTGGAGTGTGGCATCGAGGCAATACTCTGATGGTCTTGAGGGACAGCATATCCATGAGTTGGGAAAGGCGTACTCCATGTCTGACCGTCATTAGTTGAATATTCAACGTTGATTACGGTAAGCGCATGCATGTCGAATTTGACAAGTTTGTCAGTGAACTTATCAACATAGATATAGGGGTCATTGGAGTTTGCCGTTTGTCCCGGACCATCATCACCTCCACCCAGGAAAGGTCCAACGTCCTCCCAGGTTTGTCCTTGGTCGAGCGAGCGGATGATGTGCGTGCCGTCGCCCGCTCCGTTCCAGCTGGTGAAGAAAATGGCTCCTGAGGATGTAATCCCGATGGTCGGCTCGAAGGTGTCGAAGCCAGTGCCGTAGTAGGTTGCGTTCGTGAAAAAGGGCGTGCTGTCGCCCGTCAGGTTGGCGGTAATATTCGCCGCCGCGACCGCTGCCGGATTTGTCGCATCAATTGCCTGCGGGCTGCTTACACTCCCGGGGTAGTGGTACCATGTCGTTACCGGAATCGGCGCGTCGAAGTCAAACGGCCCCGGTTCCGGCTCGTAGGTGCGCTTGTCCTCTGGCGCCAGGCAACCGGCCAGTGCCGGCAGCAGGAATAACAGGGCGATGCAGGCGGTCGGCAGAGTGTGTTTCGGTTTCATCCGTTTTCCTGTTGCGGGTGTGGTGGGCCCGGGCGGATTTGAACCGCCGATCTTCGCCATGTCAAGGCGACGTCATAACCCCTAGACCACGGGCCCCCGCGTGCGGACGAAGGAGGGTGGTTAAAATTCTGCGCCGGCCAGCTGCGCGAGCCGTTGCAGAGCCTCAGCATAGCTGTCGCCCTCGGCCGTAGTCAGCGTTTCGAAGGCGGGCTGTAGCTCCTCGGCGAATTCGCGCACCTCGCGAGCGAACTGCCATTCGCGGCCGCCCGCGCTGCCGGTATGTTGCAGGATGGCCCACGCCAGCGCCTGTTCGCCATGGCTCGCCTCGGCTGCGGCCGCCAGCTCGCGCTGTAGGTCCACGTTGCGGCCGGTGCGCAGCAAACGCACCGCGCGGTCGGCCAGTGCCGGGAGCGGCGGCAGGCCTTCGAGCTCGGGGAGCGCTGCTAACGCTTCCTGCATCCCGGCGCGCGACAGCGCGTCACGCAGTTGTTCCAGCGGCTCGCGCTCGTCAGCTGTGCCATCCCACTCGGCTAGTAGCCGCTGGCCGTGCGGTTTCCAGGTGGCGCCAGCGACCGCGCCCAGCGTGAGCGCCTCTAACGCGACGGCGCCATCGTGCCGCTCCAGAAGCTCGCGCGCAATCCGGGCGTCGTGGCCGGAGAGCGAAAGCCGTGCGACGAAATCATCGGGCGCGAGCATTTCGCTGCCGTGGATGACTCCATGCGCGCCGCCCTCAGCGGCGCGCTCGCGCTGCCAGTCACCGAGCCGGGTCCAGAGCTCGGCGTCGGTCAACTTTCCTTCGCGGTATTCGTCGAGCGCCGGGCACTCCGTGGCCGGCGCCAGCGCGTCGAGCGGCGTCACAACCTCAACTTCCCAGTCAGCCGCCGCATCGCCAGCATGCTGATGCTCGAGCACATTTATGAGCGAATTGCGGCTCGAGCGACGCCAGCCCGCGGCCGGCAACCGCACTGCGCGGTCGAGCGACAGGCAGCGCAGAAGCAACCCTTCGCCGTCGGAATCACGCCAGCCGCGCGGCAGTGCAGCGCGCAGCTCATCCCACAGTTCAGACGGCAAAGAAGCTGAGCGACCGGTGCAGACCAGCCGCTTCGGCAGCGAATAAAGCCAGATATCGTTCTTGCGCACATAGGCCAGATGCGCCAGCGCGCGCCAGGTGCGATGGTGGAAATTCTGCACGCCAATCAGCCGCTCCTTGGGAATCGACTGCCCGCGCAGGACGTAGCCCACATCTCCCGCCGGGTAGCGCGCGACCGCCATCACCGGCGCCTTGCCGGCGTCGAGCAGGCTCAGACTGGCACGCAGGGCGAGCGCCAGCGGGTCCTTCAGCCGGCGGCCGAACAACCTGCCGAGAAAGCCGCGCTCTTCGGGCTCCACCGCGCGCTCGAGTTGCTCGCGCACGCTGGGATAGGGGCATTCGCCAGCAGGGTGGCGGCACTTGGGGAGCAGAAACTGTGGCTTTTCCTTGAGCTGTGCCACTCGCTCAAGCAGCTTGCGCTGCTCACTGCGCGTTGCCGTGCGGGTGCCCCTGAGCCGCGCCCTGCGTCGTTTCGCCACGATTACTGCATCCTCAGCTTCCGCTGCACTCGCTCGAAGAAGGTATCGCCGAATCGCGCAAAACGAGCCGGGACAGCCGATTTCGTGATGGTGATTTCGTCATCTGGCCCAAGGGCCAGTTCATCGCCCCCGTCCAGTACGACGACCGACGGGCGCGGATTAAGGAGCTGGATCCTCAGCTCAACGGAGTCGGGAATCACCAGCGGCCGTGAGCCGATGCGGTAAGGTGCAATCGGCACCAGCACATGTGCGCCAACGGCAGGGTGCAGGATGGGCGAGCCGGCCGACATGGCGTAGCTGGTCGAACCGGTGGGAGTGGCGATTATCAGCCCGTCACCGCGGAACTCGTCCGCCACCTGGCCGTCGAGCGTGATGCGGAATTTCTGGATTTTGGCGACGCGCGCGGTATGGATGACCGCCTCGTTCAGCGCCCGACCCACCATCTGGCCATTGAGCCGTACCTCGATACGTTGCAATTCCTCGACTTCGTAATCGCCCGCTTCGAGCCGCGCCAGATTGGCCTCGAGTGTGTCGCCGAACTCCGCCTCGGTCAGGAATCCGACCTGCCCGATGTTGATGCCAAAGACCGGCAGGTCAAGGTGCGATAGCGCGTAGAGCAGCGTTCCGTCGCCGCCAAGCGCCAGTAGCAAATCGCCCGAGAGCTCCGCCAGCGGCGTCCCCTCACGGCCGAGCAGCTGCGCCGTCGCTTCTTCCAGCTCGGCGTCGCCGACTAGTTCGAGCAGCGCTTCCAGCTTCTCCGCTGCCTGCGGATGGTACGGATTGGCGACCAGCGCGAGCTTCACATCGCCGCAGAAATGGGGTGCTAATAAGCCCGCAGGCGATTTGTAATGGCACCTGCTGGCGCCCCATGAAGCTAGGCGCGCACGTCTCGGTCGCCGGCGGTCTGCATAACGGCGTCAGTGAAGCACTTAGCATCGGCGCAGACACATTCCAGATGTTCAGCAAGAACCAGCGGCAGTGGATTGCGAAGCCGCTCACCGACGAGCAACTCGACCAGTTCCGCACTGCGCTGGCGCAGAGCGGGCTGGGGCCGGTGATGATTCACGACTCATACCTGATTAACATGGGTTCGCCTGACGAAGCGAAAGGAAAACGGGCGCAGCACGCCTTTCTCGAAGAATATCGCCGCTGCGAAGCGCTCGGCGTGCCTTACCTGAATTTCCATCCCGGCTCGCACACGCATCCCCGCAAGGCGATGCGCGACGACCGCGCGACGCGCGACGCGGCGCTCGAGCGAATTGCGAGCCACATCAACACCACGCTCGCCAAGACCGAAGGATTCGAATCCCTGCTGGTGCTCGAGAACGCCGCGGGACAGGGGACCAATGTCGGTATCACCTTCGGCGAACTGGCGCATATCCTGGAGCGGGTCGATGACCCGTCACGCATGGGCGTCTGCATCGACACGCAACACGCCTGGGCTGCGGGCTACGACTGGGCGGGCGACTACGACGGCGTGTGGGACGAGTTCGACTCGCAGATTGACCGCGAACGGCTGGTCGGGATGCACCTGAACGACTCGCTCAGCGACCGCGGCTCACGCGTTGACCGCCACGCCAACCACGGCGAAGGGAAGCTGGGCGAAGCCGTTTTCGCCAGCATCATGCAGGATTCGCGGCTCGAGGCAGTTGCCGGCTATCTCGAGACGCCCGGCGGCCCTGAACGCTGGAAGCCGGAAATCGCCCGGCTGCGCGAGCTGGCTGGGCGATGAGCCCCGCCGCGGTATCCCTGCTCCAGCGCGAAACGCCCTTCGAACAGGTTGCCGCCCGGCTGCCTGAATGGATGCAACAGCACCTGCCACGCAAATGGGTCCAGCTGGGGTGCGTATTGCTGCTGCGGCTGCCGCCCGAGCTGGAGGCGGAAGCGCAAGCGGTCGCGGCTGCTTACGCGACGCTGCCGGGTGTCGAGGCAGTCATGCGCCGGCCACGCATCGCAGGCGAGCTGCGGCAGCCACGGCTGCCGCAGCTCCTGTTCGGAAGCTCGGCGGAGACCGAAGTGCGCGAGCACGGGCTGCGCTACCGGCTCGACCTGCAGTGCGTGATGTGGGCGCCCGGCAACGTCGGCTGGCGCGCCGGCCCGCGCGGGCCGGCAGCGGTCGCGGCGCTCTACGCACATCCCGGCCCGCGAGTCGTGCTGGACTGCTTTGCCGGCGTCGGCTATTTCGCGTTGCAGTTCGCGCGCCACTGGCCCGCGACGCAAGTCATCGCGGTCGAGAAGAACCCGGTCGCGGCGGAATACCTGCGGCAGAACGTGGCACTCAACGGGCTCGACAACGTCGAAATCATCGAGGCCGACTGCCGCGACGTGGAGCGCGAAGCCGACATCGTGCATCTGGGCTACATCGGCGATACCGCCCACTTCCTGCCGCACGCGGCCTTGCAAATGCGTGCCGGCAGAGATGGCACAATCATCCTGCACGACGCCTTCCGGCGCGCCGACTACGGCGTACAGCGCAGCGGTGAATGGGACGCCGTGCCCGGACAATTGCGCCGCGAGCTGGAGCGAGCGGCGCCGGGGCTGCGCGTTGCGCGGGTGGCGCGAGTGAAGAACTACGGCCCCGCGACGGCGCATCTCGCCATCCGGCTCGAAGCGGCCTAAGGCCGCAGCACGACTTTGCCGAACATCTCGCCGCGCTCGAGGATTTCGTGCCCGCGCCGTCCTTCGGAGAGCGGCAGCTCGCAATGGATGAGCGGCTTCAGCGCGCCCTGCACAAGCAGCTCCAGCACCGCGGCGAAATCGGAGTGCGAGCCCATAGTCGAGCCGAGGATTGAGAGCTGTCGCGAGAAGATGAAACGGATATCGGTCTCCGCCAGCGGGCCGCTGGTGTTGCCGACGGTGACGATGCGGCCGCCGATGCCCGCCAGCCGCAGCGACTGCTTCCATGTCGCGCGACCGACATTATCAACGATGACGTCGTAGCCGCGGCGGTCGGTGGCGGCGAGCAGTTGCCTGTGCCACGCCGCGTCAGTCTTGTAGTCGACGACCAGCGCCGCGCCCAGCTCTTCAGCGCGCTGCGCCTTCGCGGCGCCGCCAGCGACGACATGCACTTCAGCGCCGAGGTGGCAGCCGAGCTGGATGGTGGTCGAGTTGACGCCGCCACCCGCGCCGACGACCAGCAGCCGCTCGTCAGCTTGCAGTTGCGCGCGGTTGACCAGCATGCGCCAGGTAGTCAGCCCCGCCAGCAGCGGCGCGGCCGCCTGCGCTGCCGAGAGGTCGGCCGGCCGCGGGTGCAGGTTCTCGAGCGGCACCGCCACGAACTCGGCGCAGCCGCCGCGCAGGTGCTCGCCGAGGATGCAGTAGCCGGGCGACATGGAATCATCGCCGCGCGCGGTCCATTCATCCTGCCGCGTCGAGATGCCCGGATCGACCACGACGGCGTCGCCCGCCTTCCAGTCGCCAGCGTCCGCCACGAGCGTGCCGGCGACGTCACTGCCGCCGATGTGCGGCATCTCGAGGCGCAGCCCGGGCCACCCACGCCGCACCCAGATGTCGAGGTGGTTCAGCGCGCACGCTTCGACCTTCAGCAGCGCCCAGCCCACGGGAACTTCGGGGTCGGGGACATCGCCGAACTGCAGCACGTCCAGCTCGCCGTGAGCTTCGAAGTGGAGCGCTTGCATCAGGAGGCAATAGTGGTGCTGTTTTTAGGGCTGCAGCCCGGCTGCATCCTGCATTAGTCACCTGTGACTGTGATGATAACCTCGCGCCGATGTCCATGCGCACGATGTTCCCAGAGGTAGATTCCTTGCCAGCGTCCTAGGAGCAACTTGCTTTCGGAAACTGGGATACTCTCTGAAACTGAGGTGAGTGCGCTCCGAATATGCGCAGGCATGTCGTCGCTGCCCTCCATGCCATGTACATAGCTGCCATCCTCGGGCACAATACGTGACATGAATTGCGCGAGGTCCTGCCTTACCGAAGGATCGTAGTTCTCCTGGAGTAGCAGGCTGGCGCTGGTATGGCGGATAAACAAATGGCAGACGCCGTCGCTGACACCCGCGTCGGCGACGGCGCCCTGCACTTCGCGGGTGATGTCGTGGAACGCGTAGGGCTCGGTCTGCACGGCCAGCGTCCGTCGTCGCATCGGATGCCTTATCCGCTCCACGCATTAAGAGCGCATGCTCACGCTGGTCGGCCTTGGGCTCGGCGGTCCGGAATCGCTGACGCAGGCGGGAATCGCCGCCATCCGCGAGGCCAACGCAGTCTTCGCCGAAGGCTACACTTCGCCGCTGCTGCCGGAAACGCTGGCGTGGGTCGAGCAGGAAGCCGGCAAGGTGAGGCTGCTATCGCGCGAAGAGGTTGAGCAGCCCGAAACGCTGCTGGCGGCAGCGCGCGATGACGCGACGGTGCTGCTGGTCGGCGGCGACCCCCTCGCTGCCACAACGCACGTCAGCCTGCGGTTGCAGTGCCGCGAGGTGGGCATCGCGTGCCACGTCGTGCACAACGCGTCGGTGCTGACGGCGATTGCGGGCGAGCTGGGGCTACAGCACTACCGCTTCGGCCCGGTCGCGACGCTGGTGCTGCCGGAGGGCGACTACCGGCCGCTCTCGCCGGTGGAGCGTGTACTGCAGAATATCGAGGCGGAATTCCACTCGCTGGTACTGCTCGACATCCGTGCCGATGACCCCGCCGCCGAGCCGCGGCTGATGACTGCTGCCGAAGGGGCGCTGCTGCTGCTCGAGGGCGGCGTCGGGACCGGAGCGCAGGCGTGCGCGGCGGCTCGCGTCGGCCGCAGCGACCAGCAGCTCTGGTGCGGCACGCTGGGGGAAATGGCGCAGGCAAAGATAGGAGAGGTGCCGCACTCCATTGTGATTCCGGGCGAACTGCACTTCGTCGAGGAAGAGGCCCTGGCCGCGCTTCAGGAATAGGCAGCGTTTTATCCCCCAGCCGACTGCCGCGCCCTAGATGCAGGGGTGGCTTGCGCTAGAGGACGGCACGATTGCCCGGGGGCGCCCGTTTGGCGCTACCGGAATTGTCGAGGGTGAGCTGGTTTTCAACACGTCGATGACGGGTTATCAGGAAGCTCTTACGGACCCTAGTTACGCCGGCCAGTTGCTGATGTTCACTTTCCCGCAAATTGGGAATTATGGCTGCCAGCCGGACTGGATGGAGTCTTCTGGTGCACAGGTACGCGGTTGCATCGTGCGCGAATGCTGCCGGGAGCCGCATCAGGGGCAACAAACGCTCGATGAGTGGCTGCGCAGTGAAGGCATCCCGGGGCTGGAAGGCATTGATACGCGCACGCTGACGGTCCAGACGCGCGAAGCGGGAACGCTACGCGCCGTCGTCTGTACTGACGGCTCGCTCTCGCCAGAAGAGGGCGTCGCCCGCGCCGCGGCGATGGCGTGGCCTTCGGACTCGAACCAGGTCGCCGGAGTCTCGACGCCAAAGAAATACCGGCGCGGACGAAGCGGCCCGCGGGTGACACTCTTCGACTGGGGCGTCAAGCAGTCCATCGTCACCAATCTGGCGCAGGACTGCCGCGTCACGGTCGTGCCGTGGGACACCGATGTTGCGGGGCTTGAGAAAACGAAGCCCGACCTGATTTTCATGTCCAACGGCCCGGGCGACCCCGCCCATCCGGAGATGGCGCCGGTGGTCACGACGGTGCAGCAGGCGCTCGAGCGCTGGCCGGTCGTAGGCATCTGCCTCGGTCACCAGATTCTTGGGCTGGCGCTAGGGGGCAGCACTTACAAACTGCGTTTCGGCCACCGCGGTTCCAACCAGCCGGTGCATGACACCGACGCCGACCGGGTGTTCATTACGTCGCAGAACCATGGCTTTGCTCTTGGTGAAATGCCTGATGGCATAGCAGAGGTATTTACCAACTTGAACGACAGCACCTGCGAAGGGATTCGCGGGCCCGGCTGCTGGTCGGTCCAGTTCCACCCCGAGGCGTCGCCGGGGCCGCTCGACGCCAACGTGCTCTTCGAGCGAGTGCGGGAGATGGTCAATGGGTGAAACTGCCCACGGGCCGGCACTGAAGGTGCTGGTCGCCGGCTCAGGACCGATTATCATCGGGCAAGCGGCCGAATTCGACTACTCCGGCTCGCAATGCTGCGCCGCACTACGCGAGGAAGGGCACTCTGTAGTGCTGGTCAATAGCAACCCCGCTACCATCCAGACTGACCCGGAGACAGCCGACACTGTCTACATTGAGCCATTAAACGTCGCGACGTTGGAACGCATTATTGAAAAAGAGCGACCAGATGCTATCATGCCGGGAATGGGAGGGCAGACCGGGCTGAACCTGACTACTGAGCTAGCAGAAGCAGGCGTGCTGGAAAAATATGGAGTGCAGCCACTCGGTACTTCGCTTGATAGCATTGCAATGGCGGAAGACCGCGAGAAGTTTCGCCAGCACATGGTCGAACTTGGTGAACCCGTGCCGCAGAGCGACGTGGCGGAGACACTTGAAGAGGCAATTTCACTTGGAAAACAACTCGGATATCCAGCCGTTGTTCGCCCAGCCTACACGCTTGGGGGGACCGGTGGTGGCATTGCCCACTCACGCAAGGAGCTGGAGGTTATCGCCGGGCGTGGGCTAGCGCTCTCGCCAACAACACAAGTGCTCATCGAAGAGTCGGTACTGGGCTGGCAGGAGTTCGAGTTCGAGGTGTTGCGCGACTGTGGTGATGACGCCGTCATCATTTGCTCGATGGAGAACTTGGACGCTATGGGAGTCCATACCGGAGAGTCTATTGTCGTTGCGCCAGCGCTGACACTACCAGATGTACATTACCAGCGGCTGCGCTCGTCGGCGCTGAAGGTCGTGCGCGGGCTCGGCATCGTCGGCGGCTGCAACGTCCAGTTCGCGTTCGACCCCGTCAGCACCGACTACGTGGTCATCGAGGTCAACCCGCGCGTCTCGCGCTCGTCGGCGCTCGCTTCCAAGGCGACCGGCGTCCCGATAGCACGCATCGCGACGCTACTGGCGCTGGGGCGGCGGCTGCACGAGCTGTCGAATCGCGTCACCGGCAACACCAGCGCCGCTTTCGAGCCGGCGCTGGACTACGTCGTGCTGAAGATTCCGCGCTGGCCCTTCGACAAGTTCAAACTCGCCGAGCGCGACATCGGGACGCAGATGAAATCGACCGGCGAAACCATGGCCATCGGCCGCTCGTTCGAGGAATCGCTGCTGAAGGGCTGGCGCTCGCTCGGGCAGGGGCGCGGCTTTCCCGAGGGCGTCGCCGAACGCGGCCCAGCGCTGGAGGAATTACTGCGCCAGCCCACAGACCGCCGGCTGGAAGCGATTTGGGAAACGCTGCGGCAGGGCCTTAGCGCGGAAGCGGTGGCAGAGCAGAGCGGCTTCCACGCCTTCTTTACCAGCCGTATCGCGACGCTGGTCGCACTCGAGGCAGAGCTGGCCAAAAGCGGGCTGACGCCGGAGCTACTGGCGCGCGCCAAGGAAGCGGGCTTCGGCGACGCGCACATCGCGCACGCCTGCGGCCTGCCGGAGGCGGAAGTGCGCGAGGCGCGCCGCGCAGCGGGGCTGCGCAGCAGCTACCTGATGGTCGACACCTGCGCTGGGGAGTTTGCCGCGCGGACGCCCTACTTCTACTCGACCTGCGGCGACGCGGGCGAGAAAATCGAGCGTGGCCGTTCGGTGGTAATCCTGGGGTCGGGCCCGATTCGCATCGGGCAGGGAATCGAGTTTGACTATTCAACGGTCCACGGCGTGCAGGCGGTGCGCGATGCCGGCCTTGAGGCGGTGGTCGTCAACAATAACCCCGAAACCGTCTCGACCGATTTTGACGCGTCGGACCGACTCTACTTCGAGCCGCTTGATGTTGAGGCGGTCTGCGATATTCTGGACGCCGAAAAACCGGAAGGTGTAATCCTGCAACTGGGCGGGCAGACCGCCGTCAACCTGGCCGACGCGGTCGCCGAACATATCGCCAGCAGCGGGCTGGAAACGCAGATTCTCGGCACTCCGGTCGCCAGCATGGCTGACGCCGAGGACCGCCAGAAATGCGGTGCGCTGATGGAACGCATCGACGTGCGCATGCCCGAATGGGCCGCCGCGACTTCGGCTGACGAGGTAGTCGAGTGCGCCGAGCGCATCGGCTACCCGGTGCTGGTGCGACCGTCGTTCGTGCTTGGCGGCCGGGGAATGGAAATTATCCACAACCGCCAACAGCTCGAAACCTACCTGAGGCTTGAGACGCACGCGTCACCCGCACGGCCGGTGCTGGTCGACCGCTTCCTGGAAGGGGCGCTCGAGCTGGACGTCGACCTGGTTTCCGACGGCAAGCGGGTGCTGGTAGGCGCTATCATGGAACAAATCGAGATGGCCGGCGTCCACTCGGGCGACAGCGCCTGCGTCATCCCGCCACAATCGCTCTCCGCGAAGCTGCTGCGGGAAGTCGTCAAACTCTCGACGCAGGTCACCCGTGCGCTAGGCGTCGTCGGCGCCGCCAATCTGCAGGTTGCGGTGCACCGCGGCGAGCTGTTCCTGCTCGAGGCCAACCCCCGCGCCAGCCGCACGCTGCCGTTCGTCTCCAAGGCTACCGGCGTACCGCTGGCGCGGCTCGCCGTGCAGGCGATGCTGGGGCAGCCGCTACCGAAGCTGCCAAGTCCGCTGCCGACAGACGATGTCGCAGTCAAAGTGCCGACCTTCTCCTGGCTCAAGCTACCCGGGCTTGACACGGTGCTGGGGCCGGAGATGAAATCGACCGGCGAGGCAATGGGGCACGGTACGAACTTCGGCACCGCCTACCGGCGGGCGCTGGCGGGCGGCAGCCGTTCGCTACCGCGCAGCGGGACTGTGTTCCTGTCAATCTCCAATCGGCTCAAGGTCGATTTTCAGGACGTGGCGCAGGGCCTTGCGGGGCTCGGCTTCCGGCTGGTCGCGACTCGCGGTACCGCAGTCCACCTGCGGCAGGCGGGACTCGAGGTCAAAACCGTCTGGCGCATTTCCGAAGGGCGGCAGCCCGATATCCTGGGCTTTATGCGCAGCGGTGACGTGGACCTTATTGTCAATCTCCCCACCGGCCGGCGGGCGCAGACAGACGGCGCGCAGATGCGGCGGCTGGCGGTCGAGCTGGGCATCCCGTTTATCACCACCATCACCGGCGCCCGCGCCGCAGTAGAGGCGATGGCGGAGCCAAATGAGGGCGATGTGCAGCCGTTAGGCCAGAGTCCCGCCTGACCCGCTTTTTCCCGTCGGGAAGCCGCGGAGCCATTTTAACTGCCGCTTTCCAATGCGGGATATGGATGAGCAACCAGTCAGCATCATTACCTGCGATATGGAGGGGCGCATCGAGACCTTCAACGAAGGCGCCGAACAGATTTTCGGCTATCGTGCCGACGAAGTTGTCGGTAAGAAAAGGGTATCATTATTCTCGCCCGGGATGGTAGTGCTGGGGCATGTTGCCGACTGGCTCAAATCGGCTACCGAAAATGGCGAGCACCGTACCCGCACCACCTTCGTCCGCAAGGATGGTTCGCAGCTGGCGGCCGAAATCCGGATTACGCCCACTTTCCACGATGGCTCCCAGATTGGCTACTGCGGCCGGAGCGTCGAGCTGCCCGATGTAGACCCAGCTGAAACGTTGCCCTCTATCGCGCTCGCGACCCGCATTATCCGGGTCGTCGCTATCACGCGCCTACCATTCCTGACCGCGACCTGGCTGCCGGTAGTCCTGGCGACGGCTTGGGCTATTCAGGCAGGGTTGCTCGAGTTTGAGACTTCGAGTTTCGGACTGATTTTCCTGGGTGCATCGCTGATGCATCTGGCGGCCAATACGTTCAACGACTACTTCGACTGGACCAGCGGTACTGACCAGTTGAACAATGACTACTTCCTGCAGCTCTCAGGCGGCAGCCGCGCGATTGAGCTGGGACTCATCAGCGAGCGAGGGCTGCTACAGCTCGCGACCAGCTTCCTGCTGCTCTCAACCGCCTGCGGGGTCGCGCTGATGTTCACCAGCAGCGACTTCGGGCTGCTCTGGTACGGCGTCGCCGGCGCGTGCTGTGCGCTGTTCTACACCGCCGGCCCAGTACGGCTCGCCGCCCGCCGCGGGCTGGGCGAGCTGGCAATCGGGCTTTGCTTCGGCCCGCTGATGACGGCGGGGACGGTTCACGCCCTGACTAGCGTCCACTCGACCGAGGCACTACTGCTAGGCCTGCCGCTGGGATTGCTGACGACCAACATCCTGTGGGTCAACCAGTTCCCCGATATGCCGAGCGATATCGCCGCCGGCAAGCTGCACCTGGTGGCGACGCTTGGCCTGGAGCGGGCGAGCTATGGCTACTTGCTGCTGGCCGTCGCTGCTTTCGGGGCCATCTGGTGGCTGGTTGAAAGTGGAATCATGGTCTACAACAGCCTGGCTGCGCTGCTGGTACTGCCATTGGCGCTCTACACCAGCTGGCGCGTCATCACCCATTTCGACCAGCGCGAGCTGGCGCTGAGCTGCTGGTTGACCATTGGCATCCAGTTCATGACGGGGGTGCTGCTCATCGGTGGAATCCATTACTGAAATGCGCAACTCAGGCAGTCTCAGCCTTTCGCTCACGACCAGCGAACCTCTCTCTAATTACAGCGAACAGGTGCGGCAGGAATTCGAGGAACATCTGGCTTCCGCTCTCGCAGCCGAAGCGCAGGACATCGTGCCGATGCTCGAGCGCGGCACCAGCGGCGGCAAACGGCTGCGCCCTGTCCTGTGCCGGTTGGCTTCCGACGCGCTTGAAGGCGACGCGCACCTAGCATTCGAGTGCGGTGTCGCGCTGGAGTTGATTCACAGCGGAGCGCTGATTCACGACGACTGGATTGACGGCGACGAATTCCGCCGCGACGCTCCTGCTTTATGGCAGGAACTGGGGCCGCGCACCGCCGTGCTGGTGGCGGACCTGATGATTGCGACCGGTTCTCTGCACGGCGCCATTTCGGAAGCGACATCACGTTCGCTGGCGCGCTGCATCCGCAGCCTGTCCAAAGGCGCAATCGCAGATTTTACCGACCACGCCAGCTTTACCGAAGCAGTCTACCTGAAGCGTATCAAGCGCAAGACCGCGTCACTCTATGGTACCGCCGCCGAACTGGGGGCGCTGGTTTCGCCGCGCACCGACCTGGCTCCGCTATTCTACCACTATGGCGAATGCGTCGGCATCATCTACCAGCTGGCGGATGATTTCGTGGACCTGCTCAATTCATTGCTCACCAGCACGCCGGTCGGTGACCTGTCGCTCGGTATCCCGACGCTACCGCTGACGCGGCTCGAGCGGCTGCCCGGCTACCAGCCCTGGGTGCAGGCGTTCCTGCTGGAGAAGGACGCGGGGCCGCTGATTGCCAACGGTCGGCCAGAGGACGCACAGCGAGTCTGCGAGGAGCTGCTCGCGCCGTGGCAGGAGCGTGCACTGGGATACCTGCAGGAACTCCCGGATACACCCTATCGCGAACTGCTGGAAACGGTGCCCGGAGCATTCGCCGACGAACTGCTCAGGGCCGACGGCGGCTAGACACCGCGCAGGTGCCGGCGCTCGGGATGGCGCACGCGAACTTCGCCTACGCGGGTGACGTCAGCGTCATCTTCCGCCAGCTCGCCGAGGTAGATGCGGCGCGAGTTAATCTTACTGAAGCGCAGGCCGAGTTGCTGGCAATCAGCCTTCATCCGCGAGCGAAACGCGTTGCGCTTCTGCGGGTTTGTGCCTTTGGGTGTTTCGCCTTTCCAGAGCCGTTCGAACTGACGTTTCTTCTCAGCACTACTCATAACAGTGATGCCGCCGCATCACGGCAAAGTGTTAGGATAGAGCCATACTGCAGCGGAATCAGCAGTGTGAGCATCAGCAGTACCGCCAGCGCGATATACTGCGTGTGTGCCCTAAACGGCCGCGCGTAGTCTTGCGGGTCTTCGGCATAGACGTTGCGAATGACGCGCAGATAGTAAAACAGCGACAGTGCCGAGTTCAGGACGCCCGCAACGACTAGCCAGAGCAGCCATTGCGGCCCTGCCATCGACGCCTGGAATATCCCGTAGAAGAGCCAGAACTTACTGAAGAATCCGCCGAAAGGCGGGATGCCGACCAGCGCCAGCAGGCAGACCGTCATCGCCAGCGCCAGCAGTTGCGACCGCCGTGCCAGCCCGCGGTAACTCTCGATTGAGTAGCCCAGCCCCGCCATCCCGACCGCTGCCACAATTACGAACGCGCCGCCCTTCATCACGGCGTGCACCAGCGTGTGGAAAATCGCACCGCCCAGCGCTAGTTCGGTCATCGCCGGAAACGCCGCCAGGATGTAACCTGCCTGTGCAACCGAGGAATAGGCTAGCATACGGCCGATGTCCTGTTGGCGCAGCGCCGCCAGGTTACCGACGGTCATCGTCACCACCGCGATTACGGCGAGCAGCAGTTGCCACTCAGCCAGCGCGGGGCCGAGGGCGGTGACGAAAATGCGTAGCAAAGCCACAAAACCCATCGCCTTGCTCCCGGCAGCGAGGAATGCCGTCACCGGCGTCGGCGCGCCTTGGTAAACGTCAGGCGCCCAGGCATGGAACGGTACCGCCGCGACCTTGAAGCCAAGGCCGCCAGTAATGAACAGGATGGCGACAAAGAGCACCCCGGAGAAGCTGGCGCCCCAGTCGTGGGCGGCGATGGCAGCTAGCTCCAGCGTCCCCGTCAGGCCATAGAGCAGCGAGATGCCGTAGAGCGTCAGCGCCGATGAGAACGAACCGATGAGCAGATACTTGGCGCCCGCTTCGCTCGAGCCATCGTCGTGCTTCTGGAATGCGACCAGTGCGTAACTGCTGAACGCCGCCAGCTCGAGGCCGATAAAGAGCGTCAGCAGGTCAGTCGCCGAGGCGACGATGAGCATTCCAAGCGTGGCAGTCAGTAGCAGCGTGAAAAACTCGGGCCGGTGCGGCAAATCTCCGAGGTAGGCGAGGCTGACAATTCCCGAGCCGAGGGCGATTGCCAGAAAGGCGAACTTGAACAGTTGCGAAAAGAGGTCTATCTCAAGGTGGCCGAAATAAGTCTCAGACGCAACTGCACCGGAGCCGAACCATTGCAACCATGTGGCGCCCAGCGCAACCGCCAGCGTCGTGACAGCAAGCCGGCCGCAAAGCTGCGCGTTACGGTGGAGCAGGTACGTTCCCGGCAGGAGCAGCGCTGTAGCGGCGAGCAGGAATTCGGGAAAGAGCAGCTCGACGCCCGCCATCACGCTACCCCCATCAGTCGCAGGATGTCGTAGCACGCTACCGTCACCGGCTCCATCAGCAGCTGCGGCAGCACGCCGAAGAGCACCGCCAGTGCAACAATGGTGAACATCGGCCACTGCTCATACCATGGCGCTTCGTGCACCTTCGTGACATCTACCTGCTCGGTGAGTGGACCGAAAATCGAGCGCTGCAACGCCCAGAGATGGTAACCTGCAGTGAGAACCATTCCAAAAATCGGGAGCAGCAACAGATAGCCGTGGCTCTCGAAAAACGCTATAAATACTGCAAGTTCCGCCACGAAGGTAGCCATTCCTGGCAATCCAAGGCTCCCGAGGAAAATTATGACGACCAGCGTCGCAGTAAAGGGCTGTTTCTGTGCCAGCCCACCCAGTTTCGGAATGTCGCGCGTTCCGACTTGGTGCAGCAGCATTCCGGCAACCATGAACATCGCGGGACTGAGCAGGCCGTGCGCGAACATCATGAAGACCGCGCCCGCCATCCCCAGTTCGGTAAGCGTCGCGACGCCCAGCAGCGCGACGCCCATGTGCGAGATGCTGGAATAGGCAACCAGCTTTTTCAAGTCGGTCTGCGCGAGGGAGAGGACTGCCCCGTAGATTATGGAAACAATCGCCAGCACGACCATCACCGGCACGAAATATTCCGCACCGAGCGGAAGTGGCGCCAGCGCAGCGCGCATCAGTCCGTAAAGGCCGAGCTTCAGCATGATACCAGCCAGCACGATTGAGCCGGCCGTCGGCGCTTCGACATGCGCATCGGGGAGCCAAGTGTGGAACGGGACCATCGGCATCTTGACCGCGAAACCCACGAAAAGAGCTGCAAAGACCCACTTCTGGAAAGCGGGGGCGAAGCTGCCGGAATGCTTCGCGATTTCAATCATCGAAAAGCTTTGCGCGCCGCTCTCGAAGTAGAGCGCCATGAAACCCACCAGCATCACCAGCGAAGCGGTGAAGGTGTAGATGAAGAACTTGTAGGCAGCGTAGCGCCGCTCAGGGCCGCCCCAAATGGCAATTAGGAAGAACATCGGTATCAGTACGACTTCCCAGAAGAGGTAGAAGACAAAGTAGTCCAGCGTCACGAAAACGCCTAGCATCGCGGTCTGCAACAGCAGCAGCAGCCCGAAGAACAGCGCCGGCTGCTTCCGTTCTTCCCACGCAAAGAGCACTGTGAGCGGCCCCAGGATGCCGGTCAGCAGCACCATCGGTGCGCTAAGGCCGTCTACTCCCAGTAACAGCGAAACGCCGAATCGGGAAGACCAGACATACTCTTCCATCAGCCGGTAGCCGCTGCCAGAGCCCGTCTTTGTAAAAATAATGAGCGAGAGCAGAAAGGTTGCCAAGGTCGTGCCGAGTGCGATGAAGCGCGGCGCTCCCGGATTGTTACGGAAGCCCCAGCACCAGAGCGTGCCAATCAGCGGCAGTAACAACAGGTAGCTGAGCCACGGGAACTCTCCGAAGCTCAGGGCCATCTCCGGCACCGGCGCGGCGCCGCTGCCGACGATTATAGTGCCGCGCATGTCCATAGACACGTGCGGCTCACACACGTATTCCAGTGTGCCGTCAGTCGCGGTGTATTCAGCCGGTAGCGTCCAGTCGCCTCCTACTACAGGATCTCCTGAGCGGAAGCCCGACTCGTAAAGCGTGGCTTCGGCATCGGAAACTTGCGCAACATTGTGCGAGCCGTTGTCCCAGACAAATACCACGGTGTCGTTGACTGCGACTTGTAGTACCGCTGGCTCGAAGTAGTATGAACTGCCGTCGGCCGATTGCGTCACCAGGATAGTCTGCGTCTCGGCCGCTGCAGCCGGCAGCAGCACCAGCAAAAGCAGTAGGCTGAGAATGCGCTTCACGGTGACCAACCCACCAGTGGCAGTACCACCCGTAGCAGTATCGCCAGCGCGCCGAGGCCGCCAAGCGAGTAGGAAGCGTAATGGCCCGTGAAGCCGGTGTGCAGCCGCCGCAATCGCTCGCCACTGCGGATTGCCCCGGCGGCGATGCCGTTCACCACACCATCAATCACGGAAAGGTCGAAGCGATTACACGCCGCTGCGCAGACATCCCAGCAGCGAAGGCCGAACCAGTCGAAGAAGCGCGAAATGTAGAGCCGCTCGGTCAGGAAGTGGTGCAGCCATGCCGTTGGCTGGTTATCGAGGATGAAGCGCGCGCGCTCGGGCCGCTCAACCTGCGTGGGCGAGCGGTAGTAGAGCAAGGTAGCCAACGCGATGCCGCCCAGCGCAGCCGCGACCGACAGGTGCGTTCCGCTGGCGGACAACACGTGGTCGAGCAGCGCCCAGTCATCCTGGAGTGCGTGGTGGCCGTAGTGGACATAGCTGGCGAAACCATCGCCGAGGAATATAGCGAAGCCCGAAAGTACGGCGAACGCCCCGAGGATGCAGAGCGGTATCGTCATCACCGCCGGCGCTTCGTGCGCCTTTTCATTCGGGGGGCCGGTAAAAGTCATCATCCATAAACGGGTCATGTAGAAGGCAGTCATCGCCGCCGTCGCGAGCGCCATCATCCAGAGCAGCGCGAAAATCGGCTCCGCTTCGCCGTTATGGCGCACCGCAGCGAGGATTTCGTCCTTGGACCAGAACCCGGAGAAGAACGGCACGCCCGCTATCGACAGGACGGCGAGTCCCATCGCGGTCGAGGTGAGTGGCATCGCCTTGCGCAAACCGCCCATCTCGCGCATGTCCTGCGTGTGCACTGCGTGAATGACCGCACCGGCGCCGAGGAAAAGTAGCGCTTTGAAGAAAGCGTGATTCAGGAGGTGGAACATCCCTGCCGTGTAGCCGTGTGCTTCGGCGTACGCGTCACCCCCGGCGTGCGCGAACGCCCACGCCCCAGCACCCAGCGCGAGGAACATGTAGCCCAGCTGCGAGATGGTCGAATAGGCGAGCACGCGCTTGATGTCATACATCACCAGCGCCATACTGGCGGCGATGAAGGCCGTGAAGCCGCCCGTAATCGCGATGTAGAGCGCCGTGTCGGGCGAGTGGACAATCAGAGGATATGCTCGCGCGACGAGGAATACGCCCGCCTTGACCATCGTCGCGGCGTGAATCAGCGCGCTGACCGTCGACGGGCCTTCCATCGCGTCGGGCAGCCAGAAGTGCAGCGGGAACTGCGCGCTCTTGCCGACCGCGCCACCGAAAAGGCAGAGCGTAGCCCACTTCAGTTCGGTCGCGTGCTCCGCCAGCAGCGCCGGGTCTGCAAAGAGCTCGCTGTAGCGCAGCGTCCCGAAGGTGTTGAACAGGATTACCAGCCCGAAAAGCAGGAAGACGTCGCCGACACGCGTGACGAGGAACGCCTTCTTGGCGGCCGAGGCGGCCGACGGTTTTTCGTACCAGAAACCAATCAGCAAATAGGAGCAGAGGCCAACAAGCTCCCAGAAGATGAATAGCAGCAGGAAGCTGTTGGCAATCACGAGCCCCTGCATCACCCCCACAAAGAGGCAGATTTCGGCGTAGTAGCGAATGCGTCGCTCGCCTTCGTCAGCCATGTAACCCACGGAAAACATGACGACCAGGAACGATACAATCCCGACCACGACCAGCAGCAGCGCCGCCAGCCCGTCGAGATAAATGCCGCCTTCGAAGGCGAACGTCGCTCCTTTGAACCAGGTCCACGTCTCTTCGTAGGGGCCGTGACCGCCCGTGAAGACTTCCCACGCCACCAGCAGCGAAAGCGCGCTCGAGCCGCCGACCCCGATGAGGGCCAGCCAACTGCCGGAGGCAACAAAGCTGTAGCGAAACGTCTCGAAACGTCCGCCAATTATGATTAGTAAAAACGCAGCAATCGGGAAGACTGGAATCAGCCACGCCTGTTCGAGCAATTTACCACCTCAACAGGTCAAGCATATCCAGCTCGATGGTGTTGCGCTGCTTGTACAGACTTAGAAGGATGGCGAGGCCAATCGCCACTTCGGCGGCAGCTATCGCAATCACGAACAGCGCGAAGACCTGTCCCGTAAGGTCGTTCCAGAATTCGGCGAAGGCGACGAAATTGATGTTGGCCGCCGTCAGCATAATCTCAATCGACATCAGCACCACAATCGCGTTGCGGTTGCGCACGACACCGTAGCCGCCAATCAGTAGCAGCGCAGAACTGAAGAGGACGTAGTGTATTAACGGAATCATTTGCGCTCCTCCCGCGCCAGGAAGACGCCCGCCTGCAAAGCGACCACCAGAATCATACCCACCAGCAACAGCGCCAGAGCCCACTCGCTGAAGACTTCGAAGGCGAGGAACTGTGTCGTGCCGACCTCGATGGAGCGCGGCAAGCTCCAGTCTGTCGCGTGGCCGTTCGAGTCCTGTGCCCGCACCTGCCACCAGTATTCCGTCCCTTCATCGAGCCCCTCCACGTCCGCCTTGAGTACGGGCGTGCCGGCCAGTTCACGAACCGGCTCAGCCCCCGGCGCCGGCAGCAGCCGGAAATCGTAGCTGACACCAACAGCATCCCACTCGAGCAGCTGCTTTGCGGATGAATCAAGGCTGAATATTCCGGTCGCCACTATTTCGGCTGGTGCGCCGTCAATTGGCAGGTACCAGGCAACCCATGTGTAATCGTCAGGCATCAGCCGCCGAGTCTGGTAACTCGACTCGCCGGTCAGGTTCTGGCTGGCAACTACGGCACCAGTTGAGTTGATAACTTGCAGTTCATAATTGACCGCCAGACTGGACCAGGTGAAGCGGACCGTTGTATTGTGGTGCTGATAGCCATCGGCTGGCTCCAGCGGTTGGGGGTCGTTGCCAGTGCTATGTGGGGAGTTAAGGTCGCCCCACGGTGCCAGCATCACCGTCGCAACGACGTAGAGCACCAGCGCCCAGAGCAGCCCGTCGCGCAGCCAGGAATCAGCCATTTTCGCCTCCCGGCAGCGTACGCCGCGTGAGCATGATACCGAACAGGATTACAACCGAAACGGCACCGACGTAGACCAGTACCTGGATGACCGCCAGAAACTCGGCGCCAGCGAGAATGAAAATGCCGGCGGTAAGCAGGAAGACTGTCGCCAGCCAGACCACCGAATGGACGATGTCGCTGCCAGTCACGACCGCCCAGGCTGCCGCAAGAATACTTGCTGCGAGAAGCCAGAAGACAATCAGCGCCAGGTCCATTCAGGCTGCCTCCGCCGGCTGGAGTCCACTCGAGGTGGAGTCGGCAATCGGTTCCATGTGCAGGCAGTCGACCGGGCAGACCTTGACGCAGGTCGAGCAGCCGATGCAGATGGTGTAGTCGAAGTAGGGAACCGGGATGTTGTGCTTGGAACCGTCGCGCTTCTCCCGCTCCTTGGGACCGGTATCCATGATGATGCAGTTTGTGGGGCAGTTGTCGACGCACTTGCGGCAGCCGATGCAGGTATCGGCGAAGAGCACGGGCGACTCCATCATGTAGTTAGTGAGTGGGAGTTGCGGCAGCGACTCCATATCTACCTTGAGTGACCGCGCGGGGTAGATGAGCCCCTCGCGCGTCGTATCGGCCATCTCGTAGAAGTCGGTCATAGTCATCGCCCCCGTAGGGCAGTAAGCCTCGCAGAAGCCGCAGAACATGCAGTGACCGAAGTTGATGGCCGGCCGTTCCGGCTTGGACTTGCGCTTGGCGAGGTGCGAGCCGTACCAGGCGCGTGCCTGCTCTTCGTCATCGAGCGTCTCGGGCTTCATCTTGAGGCAGCGATTCGGACAGACTTCGGCGCAAATACCGCAGCCGATGCAGAGGTCCCAGATGACGGCGTTCATCCCGCGGTAAGTGGGCGGCAGCTCGCGTCGCTCGAGCGGGTACATGGTCGTCTGCGGCCGTCCGAAAGTGGCCTTCAACATTTGCTTGAGGGTGACGATGAAGGGGCTGAAAATTAACTGAATCAGGCCAGGTGTCTTCGTTGCTTCGGGCATTAGAAGACCTCCACGTAGAGAATGGCAAGGGCGAGGTTAATCAGCGAGAGTGGCAGCAAGCGCTTCCAGCCCAGCAGCAGAATCTGGTCGGTGCGGATGCGTGGCACGGTCCAGCGCAGGATAATGAAGAACATCAGGATACCGTACACCTTGAGCAGGAACCAGATTTCGCCGGGCAGAAACGGCCCGGCCCAGCCGCCCAGGAACAGGATGGTTGCAATCATGGCTCCCACGAAACCGCGAATGTATTCCGCCGCGAAAACAAGGCCCAGCCGCAGGCCGCCGATTTCGGTGGTCCACCCCTCGACCAGCTCCGCTTCCGCCTCGGGCAGGTCGAACGGCACACGCTCGACTTCGGCCAGCATGCAGACGATGAATACGATAAAGCCGAGGAACTGAGGAACGACGTTCCACAACCCCTCCTGCTGCGCCACGATATCCATCGGATTATACGAGCCGGCGATGAGGAAGACGCCCGCCATCGATAACAGCAGCGGGATTTCGTACGCCATCAGCTGCGCCGCCGAGCGCATCCCGCCGATGAGCGTGTACTTGTTGTTGCAGGCCCAGCCGGTCGTCAGCACTCCGATGGGGGCAATCGAGAAGGCGGCCATCACCACCAGCAGCCCCAGTGGCGCCGATGAGGCAGCAATGCGAGGCGAGAAGGGAACCATCACCAGCAACAGGATGCTCGAGGAGATGAAAATCACCGGCCCGATAGTATAGAGCAGGCGGTCGGCCTTGTCGGGGACGATAATTTCCTTGCAGAAGAACTTGATGCCGTCGGCAACATTCTGCAGGATTCCGATGCCGGCGTAGGTCGTGGTCTTCCAGTTGTATTCAGGAGCGTAGCCGGCCAGGTCACTCGCAATCTCCTTCAGTGAATTGAAGGCTAGCATCGGCCCCCGCCGGTCCATGATGCGTCCCGCAATCTTGCGCTCGAGGTAGACCACGATAATGACGTTGGTGAAACCAATCATCAGCGCCACGTTAACCACGATGCTCCACGCCAGGACGTTCAGGCCGGGGTCGGATTCCATCCAGCGCGCCATGTCACCAGCAGGGTTGCTGAAGGGCGGCATAATGTGTTCCTGGAAGTAGAGCAGCGGCGTTATCAGCGGCACCAGCCACGCCTCGCAGAACCAGTAGCTCCAGTCGTAGAGCGAGGTCATTTGTCAGTCTCCCCGATGCACATGTCAATGCTGCCCATGATGGCTGGCACGTCAGCTACCTTGTAGCCTTTCAGGAAATGTGGCGCCGCCGAAACGGTGGTGAACATGGGGCTGCGAATCTTCCAGCGATAGGGGCGGTCGCTGCCGTCCCCAACGAGGTACATCAGCGCCTCACCCCGCGAATCCTCGGTGCGCCGGAACGCCTCGCCGCTGGCGCGCAGGGGGACGCTGTCGGCCATCACCTTGCCTTCCGGCATCTTCGCCAGTGTCTGGCGCACGAGGTCCATCGACTGGTGCATCTCGTCGACGCGCTGCCGGTAGCGACTGAAGCAGTCACTACCACCGCCAGCGGCCGTGTTGGTGACTGGCTCGAAGTCCAGCTCAGGATAGGCATCATAGGAGTCGGCCTGCCGCAGGTCAAATGGGACCCCGGCACTGCGCAGGTTGGGGCCGGTAATGCCCCAGTTGATGGCGTCGCTGGCGCTGTAGACGCCGACGCCGTCGTTGCGCATGCGGAAGATTTTCGAGTTGTCGTACAGGTTTTCGTATTCCTTCAGCCGCCGCTCGAGCGTCTGCATAACGCGCTCCGCCTTGGCTTCGAAGCCGGGCGGCAGGTCACGCTTGACGCCGCCAATCCTGACGTAGTTGTAGAGCAGCCGCCCACCGCTCGGGATTTCGAGCAGGTTCAGGAACATCTCGCGGTCGCGCATGCCGTAGAGGAAACCGGTAATCAGCCCCAGGTCGGGCAGGTAGGCACCGAGCCACATCAGGTGGCTGGCGATGCGCTGTAGCTCGAGCACGACCGTGCGGATGTATTGCGCGCGGGGCGGTGCCTCGATCCCCATAAGCTCCTCGGCCGTGAGGCAGTAGCAATGGGTCCAGGTCATCGCGCTGGCGTAGCAGAGCCGGTCGGTGAGCGTCGTGTTCATGAAGTACTTGCGGCGCTCGCCAATTTTCTCGACAGAGCGGTGCAGGTAACCCAGTTCGGGCTCGGCATCAGTGATGGTCTCGCCGTTGACCTTGATGCGCAAATTCCACAACCCGTGGGTCATCGGGTGTTGCGGGCCCATGTGAATCCACATCTCCGCCATTACCACTCCTCCTCGTGGATTTCGTAGACGTAGTCCTTGCGCAGTGGATGCCCTGCAAAGCCATCGGGCAGCAGCACCCGCTTCAGGTCGGGATGCCCGATGAAGTAGATGCCCATCAGGTCGTACGCCTCGCGCTCGTGCCAGTCCGCCCCGCCCCAGAGATGGGTGATGGAGCCGATAGTCGGCGTGTCGCGCGGCAAATCAACGTGGACTTCAAGCATCTGCCCGGTCGCGTCAACTTTCGAGAAGTGGTAGACCAGTTCGAAGCTGGTCTGGTTATCGACCGCCGAAATCAGCGAGCAGTGGTCAAAGCCGAAGTCATTTTTCAGCGCGCTGAAAAATGTCTGGCTCGCCTCGCGCGTTATTGAGATGCGGCCGACGCGGGAGCGCAGTACAGAACCGTCACTGGCACCTTCACGCTTTCCCAGAGTCTGAACGAGTTGCCCGGTTTCCATTTCAGCGCCTCAGGAAATATCCCGGCTCCTGCTCGCGAATCTTCTTCTGCAGCGTCAGGAAGCCGTGCATCAGCGCCTCGGGCCGGACGGGGCAGCCGGGAATGTAGACATCCACGGGAATGAAGGTATCAGCGCCCGCGACGACCGAATAGGAGTCCCAGTAGGGGCCGCCGCCAATGGCACACTCGCCCATCGCGATGACCCACTTCGGGTCGGCCATTTGCTCGTAGAGCGTCTTCAGTTTGGGGCGCAATTTCTCGCAGACCGGGCCGTTTACAATCAGGATATCGCACTGCCGCGGCGAGGAGCGGTAGACCACTCCCATGCGCTCGGAATCGTGGTCCGGCCCGCCCGCAGCGCCCATCTCGAGCGCGCAGCACATGATACCGAAATGGAGCGGCCAGGGAGAGTAGCGCAGCCCCCAGTTGAAAATCGGGCGCGTGACACGGTTGACGACGTCGCGGATGCCGGTCTGTTCGGCGATGTTGTAGACCGCGTCGTCGACCCAGTTCAGGAACTGGTCGGAGCGCAGCGTCAGCCAGTCGCCTGACGGGGGGTCCTCCATCATCGTGGCGGGGTCGCTGGTGCGTGAGCCGAGGCCCTTGCGCATGCGGGGGTTGCCACGCGCCTGTTGCCGGCTCATATCCAGATAACCTCCTCCTTCTTCAGCGCGTAGTAGAGCGCAAGCAGAGTCATCCCGACGAAGAGGAACATAACCAGCTTGGCGCTGGTATCGAGGCTGGTGTAGACCAGCACCCACAGCATCAGGAAAACCACGACGAGGTCGAAGACCACGAAGAGGATGGCGAACATGTAGTACTGGAAGTGGAACTGGATGTGCGCCTCGCCGACCGGCGTTTCACCACACTCGTAAGTCGAGCGCTTCAACGGGTTCCCGTAATCGGGCCGGAAGAACCGTCCGATGAAGAAATTCAGCAGCGGGAACGTGAGCGCAATGACCGCGAAAATCCCGATTGGGATATAGTCGTGACCGAGCACGGCGCCCCCGTGCAGCAACAGTATAAAAAACGTTCGGGAGCGGCGGCAGCGAACCGTAATAAATCCCCGGGGTGGGGGGCAGACATGGCACCCGCCAGCGACGCCCGCCGTATTACCACCAACACGCTGCAGGCGATGAAGCAGGATGGCGAGAAAATCGCGATGCTGACCGCCTACGATTATTCGCTGGCGCGGCTGGTCGATGGCGCCGGGGTGGACGTCATCCTCGTCGGCGATTCCGCCTCCAACGTGATGGCGGGCAACGAGACCACCGTCCCCATCACGCTCGACCAGATGATTTACCACGCCAGCGGCGTCGTTAAGGGAGCGCAGCGCGCGCTCGTCGTGGTGGACCTGCCGTTCGGCACTTACCAGGGTGACTCGAAAGCGGCG
>JASMLC010000005.1 GCA_030748895.1 Candidatus Poseidoniia archaeon | reverse complement strand
AGTGCTCGCTGCCGGCGGCGAGAGCGTGCTGTTCATCGACACCGAAGGGCTCTCGGCGGAGCGGCTGGAGCAGGTCTGCGGCGACGCGTCGCCTGACGGGTTATCCATCGCGGCACCGCTCGACCAAGCCGAGCTGCTCGACCTGCTCAAAAGCCTCGACGAGCCGCCGGCGCTGCTGGTCATCGACACGGTTAACGCGCACGCGCGGCTCGAGTATGCGCTCGACAAAGAGAAGTGCGAGCGAGTATTCACACTGATGATAATCCACCTGCATAATCTCGCGACCGAGCAGGGGCTGCCCATCCTGTTGACGGGACAGGTTTACGAGCGCGACGGCGAAGTTGGTCCTTACTACGGCAAGTCGCTGGTCCACATGGCCAAGACGCTGCTCCACCTCGAGAAGGCGCACGCGCCGGGGCTACGGCACGCGCGCCTCAGGAAGCACCGCTCGCTCCCCGAAGGCGTCGCCGACTTTTTGCTGACCGGCAACGGACTCGAGTAGTCAGCGCCGCCGCCGTGCGGCGATTGACATCACGCTGAGCGTGACCGGCAGGCCGGGGCCGGGCAGATCCTCGAGTTTCTGCTGCCATCCCGCTTTCGAGTCACTGGCGTTGCCGTCGGGGTCGGTCATGTTGTCGCCGTTCCCGTCGCCGCTGCCCGGACCGGGCGACGACGCCTTCGAAATCCAGAACTGGTCGGCGACCGCGCCGTCGGAGTTGCGGATGAAGCTGAAGTGCAGCTCGCCTTGCGGGGTAACTTCGAAGACCGAGTAACCGTAGGATGCCTCGCGGTAGGCGGACCAAGCGGGCTGTGGTTCTTCGAACTCGTCGTAGAGCGAGCGGCCACCGGTGCCGACGACGACATGGATGGGTGCGCCGGGGTTGCGGTACGGTTCCGTCGCGCTGGAAGTAGAATTTGAGAGAGGTTCTTCCTGGAAGACGGGGTAGCTGCGTTCGTAGCTGTGGTCGTGCCCCCAGACGGCGAGGTCGACGCCGTAATCGTAGAGCAGTTCTTCCATCGCGTCACGGAAATCAACTTCGCTGCCGTGTGCCGAGTTGGAGCTGTACATCGGCCGGTGCGCGAACACCACCAGCCACGGCGTCGCTTGGCGGTCCACCTCTTGGAGTTCGCTCTCTAGCCAGTTGTACTGCTGGCTGCCGGGCCCGTAGTCGTGCTCCGACGACAGAGATATAAAGTGAATCCCCTCGAAACTGAAGCTGTACCAGAACGGGTTCGACCCTGACGTGTAGAACCGCGTTTCATACGCGTCGAACTCGTAGTAGGCCTCATCCTCGTGGTTGCCGGGAGCATACATGTGCGGCACCGTTGCCGCCAGCGGCTGGATCTGGTTCTGGTAGTCATCCCAGAGGGACTGGTCCGCTACGCCCCCCGAGCCGACGTCGTTAGCGTACGATATGTCGCCGGCGTGGATGACTAGGTCCAGGCTCGCGGCGCGCATTTTCTGCGTTGTCGCTTCGGCGTCAGAGGAAATGCCATGGTCAGCGATGGCACCGATACGCACCGGGCGGCTACCCTGCGGCACGGTCACGAAACTGGCGACGTCGCTCCACTCGCCGTCGCCGCCGACGCGGTAGTGGTAGGTGTTGTTGGGAGCGAGGCCAGCCAGCTCGACAGTATGGATACAGGTGGTCCAGTCATACATCTCCCACGAACCCGATGCGGTCTGGTTGAGGCTGTCCGGTCCGAGGCCGTATTCGATGTCGCTGGACGAGGTGCAGAGCAGCGTCGTGGCTTCAGCGGTGCCCCACTGCACAACCATTCCGTCGCCTAGGGCATTCGTCGCCAGATGCACCTGCTCAGGCGGCTCGCCCGCCGTAGCTGGCGCCAGCCAGAGCAATAGCGTAGCCAGCAAAATCAACTGCCGCATCGCGCCCCACTAGCCGCGGGCGCAAATACGATTTCCCGCGTCAAACCCTTTATCTCCGGGCCAATAGCGGGAGCATGTCGGTCTACGACGATTTCATCGCTCGCGTGGAGGAGCTCTCGACTATCGAGGGCATCGGCGGGCTGCTCGGCTGGGACCAGGAAACCATGATGCCGCCGAAGGGCGGGAAGCTGCGTGCCGAGTCGCTGGCGTTCCTCTCGGGGCTGGCGCACGCGCGGCTGGTCGATCCGGCGATGGGCGAGCTGCTCGTGAAGCTCGCGGACGCCGAGCTCGACGAGGGAGAGGCGGCCAACGTGCGCGAGGTGCGCCACGCCTGGGAGAAGGCGACGAAGCTGCCGGCCGAACTGGTCGAGGAAATCGCGCGGCACAAGTCGCTGGCGCTGCAAATATGGCAAGAGGCGCGCGCCGAAGACGATTTCGCGAAGTTCCAGCCTGCCCTCGAGAAGATGGTCGAGCTGCAATGCCGGGCGGCGGAGCACTACGGCTACGACGACAACATCTACGACGCGCTGCTCGACAACTACGAGCAGGGGATGACGGTCGCGCAGCTCGACCCACTCTTCGCCGGGCTGCGCGAGGAAATCGTGCCGCTGGTGAAGGCCATCGGCC
Organism: Candidatus Poseidoniia archaeon; assembly: GCA_030748895.1. Lineage (NCBI taxonomy): Archaea > Methanobacteriati > Thermoplasmatota > Candidatus Poseidoniia > Candidatus Poseidoniia archaeon. The sequence goes on along the minus strand of JASMLC010000005.1, from coordinate 97,498 downwards.
GCTGCGACCAGCCCGATATGTCGTTCATGGAGCGCGGGCCGTTCCCCGAGGCGGGGCAGCGCGAGTTTTCGCTGCGCGTCGCGGCGTCCATCGGCTTCGATTTCGACGCCGGCCGCATGGATACATCGACGCACCCCTTCTGCTCCGGCGCCGGCCCGCGCGACGTGCGCTTCACGACACGCTACGACGAGTCGTTCCCCTTCGGCTGCCTCTACGGCGTGATGCACGAGACCGGCCACGGACTCTACGAGCAGGGGCTGCTGGCGGAGCACGAGGGCACCCCGCTCGGCAAAGCGGTGTCGCTCGGAGTGCATGAATCGCAGTCACGGCTGTGGGAGAACCTGGTCGGCCGCAGCCGCGAGTTCTGGGAGCACTGGCTGCCTGACTTCCGCGAGACGTTTCCGCACGTCGGCGACCTCGATGTGGAAACCATCCACCGTGCGGTGAACCGCGTCCACCCGTCGCTGATTCGGGTCGAGGCCGACGAGGCGACCTACAACCTGCACATCATGCTGCGCTACGAGGTCGAGAAGGCGCTGGTCAACGGCGAAGTCCCGGTAGGCGACCTGCCGCAGTTCTGGAACTCGCGCATGGAGAAATACCTCGGTATCACGCCCCCGAACGACGCGCAGGGCGTCCTGCAGGACATCCACTGGTCAATGGGCGCCATTGGCTACTTCCCGACCTACACCCTTGGCAATCTCTACGCGGCGCAGCTGTGGGACGCCACGCTGCGTGACCTGCCCGACCTGCCGCAGCAGATATCGCGTGGAGAGACCGCGCCGCTGCTGGAATGGATGCGCAGCCACATCCACCAGCACGGCAGCCGCTGGGAGCCGGAGGAGCTGGTGCAGCGCGCCAGCGGCGCGGAGCCCGGGGCTGAGGCTTTCGTGCGTTACCTGAAAGCGAAGTTCGGGGCGCTTTACGGGCTGGCCTGACGCCCCTGCCGCCAGCGCACCAGCACCGCCACTCCGGCGACCGCGACGGCGATAACGAGCAGCGCCAGCACTGTCCGGCCGGCGCTGCCCCTGTCGTCGCCGGCAGCCGGTGGCTGCGCGTCCGCGTACGCCAGCTCTGTTACCAGCCCCGACGCAATATCGAGGCCGGTCTGGAATCCCGCCAGCAGGTTGGCGTGCGAGCCGGCGATGAGCTCGAGCGATTCGAGCCGGTCGGTCGAGAAGTGCTTGAAGGTCTGCTCGCAGCCGTCGTCCTCCTGCCAGGCGTACTCGTGCATGCCGCGGAACCAGATGGCGGGGATGCCGACGCGGATGAATGCGGCCTGGTCTGAGTTGGTCTCGGTGTCATCGATGGCGAGCACCCATTCGGGCGGCAATTCCAGATAGTCGTAGGCGACCTGCTCCAGGGCTTTGCGCAGCATCGAGAAGTTGGCGCGAGTCTGGTTGTCGTACTCGTAGTCGGCGTAGCCGGAGAAGTCCTCGACTGGCGAGGTGTAGAGGTAGAGCTTGAAAAATTCCTCATCGCAGAGCGGCGAGAGGCTGGCGCGGTTCGGGACCGGGTACGAGAGCCCGAACATGTCGAAATTCAGGTTCGCCAGCACGGTCGCGTTGCCGCGGGCCGACTCGACGAACAGCTGCGCGCCCTGCCCGCCCTCCTCTTCCGAGTCCCACGCGCCGAAGACCAGCGAGACTTCCGGCTGCGCCGCTACCTCCTGTGTGAAGTAGCGCGCCAGCTCGAGCACGGTGGCGGTGCCGACGGCGTTGTCGTAGGCGCCTGAGTCACTGCTGATGGTGGCGTCGTAGTGGCCACCCAGGACCAGCCACTTGTTCGGGTCTGTTGCATAGCCTTAATCATGGATGGAAAGGTCGAGGTGCATTCACTGGATGAGTTGGACCGCCGGTGGTGAAGCGCAATCTTTTCTGTGAAAAAACTATATTTATTCACAAACTAATTTATGAACTTTCTTTATATTAGACCCAGGGAAGATGGTTGATATGTCACAAGACAACTTGTTAGTCACTATACTCAAAACAGTATCACGAGGTATGACTTGATTCCAGATTATCCGGTAGGTCACCGGGTCTGTCCACGTCAATCCCACCCTGAGGGAAAAGGACTGCCCCGATCTTCTCCGCGCGATTATGTAGGATTTTTTTCGCTCCAGAATCATTACTCAGCATTTTTAGCTCGGGGAAATATTGTTTTTCAAAGAGGGCTGGAACACCCAAGATTCCGTCATAATCGCTAGCGGTAATCGTATACCCAGATAGGAACAGATCAATGAGCGAGTCAATGACTTTCGCTGTTAGAAAGGGCTGGTCGCAGACCAGAAACAGGGCTGCGCGTGTATTATTGTTAATTACTTCCATTTCCTCCAGTCCTGTTCGGATAGAGGAAGCTATCCCGGACCTCCAATATTTATTCTGTACCGGATGTACTGGGAGCTCAAAAATACTGCCGTGGATGGATGGAGCATGGGCGCCCAGCACTACAATAACTTCACTGCATTTTGAGGCCATGACACACCGGATAGTGTGACCAAGAAGAGTTGTATCTCTATAGGGAAGTAACTGTTTTGGAACTCCTAGCCGTTCGGAAGAGCCTGCTGCCAGTATGATGGCACATATATCCAGTCTGCCGTCAGAATCTGGCGACATTGAGTTCCATTATCTCTGGACTTTTCAGGACGTCTCCTGCACTCTTGCTCAGGATTGCCTGTATCTCCGATACTATTGATAGTGCTATTTCAGCCGGAGTTTCGCTGCCGATATCCAGTCCAACCGGGGAGTGGAGTCTTTTCCTTGCGTCTGAAATACTCATTACTTCTGCCAATTCAACTTCTTTCAGGAGGTTATCAGTGCGGATTTTTGTACCAAGAAGCCCAAGATAATCCAAACCCACCGGTAGCAGTATTTTCAACAATTTGGCGTCACGGAGATAGTTGTGCGTAAGGATTACTGCAGCATCGACTTTGGAGAGATTTACGCTATTGACCAAGTTCTCAGATGCAGCCTGAACTAGGTTGTCTGCGTCGGGAAATTTCTCTTCGGTAAGGTATGCAGGACGATGGTCTGTAACGGTAACTCGCCAACCGAGGCGTTTCGCAAAGGATACTAGTGGCAGTGCATCGCTCCCAGCACCAATTACCAGCAAGTTAATGGGTGGGCAAATGACATTGGAAAAAATTTCCATCTCGCCCAACTCCGTGAGTGAAATCTGGTTCGCACTGTTAGAACCGACCGGCATTTTTCTTACCAAGGACTGAATTGTCTCAATGGTAGTCTGGGAGACTATATCCGTAATCAATCGATTGTCCTCAGCCAGAAATAGTCTGTTTCCCACCTCTTTTTTGTTCCCGGACCTGTGAATAACAACCGACCTGACCGAGGAGTCCTGTTCAATCAGACGGCCAATATGTTCTAGGAAAAAATGAGATTTATTAACAGATACTGGCTCGAGCAAAATATCAACTTCGCCGCCACAACCAATCCCAAGTCCGAATACTATGTCCTCAGGTGACGAAGTATCATATTTCATCAGTAATATTTCTCCAGTCGAGAGTGCTTTTTCCGCATGATGTAGCAAGTCTGTTTCCAGGCAACCACCACTGATGTTGCCCACAAATTCCCCAGATTCGACTATCAAGGCTTGGGCACCCGGTTTCCGGTAATGAGAGCCCTGCACTTTTACCAACGTTGCCAAAACAGAAGATTTACCAGAATCGCGGCACTGTTGGTAAGCCTTTATTATCTGTTCGAGTTCGTTCATTTGTTTTTGGGAAGGCTCTGATCGATGCTTTTCCACCAGTCCCGAAGAAACAGGTCAATCATCTGTCGGCGGTATTTCAATGGCATGAGGTCATTGTTAACTGTCTTACAATTCTTCCGAGCTGCCTTGACGAGACTTTCCAATGTCAGGTCTACGAGAGATTCCTCGATGAGAACAGGTGACATGGACACTCCATTCAGACAGACCCGGGCAACGCCGCCACTATTGACTGTCGCAGCGACTGTCAGAGAAGTGAAGTCCAGTGTTTTCCGTAAGCGGAGTTTCCGGAACCACCAGCTTGCCGGCTTTTCTGAAACCTGGATATCAGTCAGGATTGCATTGTCACCCAGATGCTGGTGGAAATTAATCCCATCCGGAACATAAACATCTTTCAGGTTGATTTGTTTTTTCCCCTTCTGGGACTGAATCTTAACTGTGGCACCAAGGGCAATCAGAGCCGGCGCCGTATCTGACACATTTCGGGAAAAGCACTTACCCTTTCCTCCGGTTACTAGGCATATATCTCCTACATCCCTTATACAGGAGCCAATTGCATCCCGCCATTCCTGTGACTGGTTGTAGAATGTGCAACGGTTGTTAACCAACAAATTGCCGCCAAGGGTAGCAGTTTTTCTGATTACTGGTGTTGCCACAGACTTAGCAGCTTCAATTAGTATCGGAAAATGATTCTTAATCTCTGAGCAAGTAGCGATGTCATCCAGAGTAATGGCAGCTCCAAGTCTTAGCGAATTTCTGTCAACCTTAAACGCAGAGGTATCCACGAGTTCGCTCAGGTCAATGATAGTTTCCTCATTTACCAGTTTATGTTTCCGGTAAATCAGCAGGTCGGTTCCACCCCCAAAATATACACACTTTCCCGGCCGGTCTGATGCCAGAGAAAGGGCCTCCTTGACTGTGGCTGGGCGGAAAAAGCTACTCACGATCCGAATCCTTCTCCCTGAAAATTCTTTCACAACGCTCATCGCCGGCTGGTATTGAACTTACCGTTTCCACCTCTATATCAGTACCCAGTTCACGGTTGAAATCAGTTGTAATTGTCTTGAACCAGCAGTCGCAGCCAGGCTGATCTTCCTCCACAGCATCAAACTTGACGTGCCAGTCATGCCACGGGCACACATCATGAATAACGCTGACCTCGTCATCATTGTCAACGACGCGTGCACTTTCACCCATGGAGAGGGAACTATCCACTATCATCTGGGCAATCTGGGGTGAGACAGGCTTGTCCCTTTCCACTTTTCGAAGATAGGCTTTGGCCGTATCGTGTCCTGCAATCTCCCAGTATTGCAGTACAGCATCCATGGGCGACCTTTCGGGATACATTTTCATGAAGGTTTCTCTCCATTCGAAGAAAGTCGCTCTACTAATCTGACAGAGTGCCTTGAATCTCTGTTCGAGTGTGTAGTTCATATGCTTTCAGTCCGCATCAGATTTGACCTTATATATCTCTTCAGCCTGCTTCTGCGAGACTACCTCGTCCCGCACGTCTCTCAACACTTTTTCACGTCTTCTCTCCTCAGGTTTTCCATATCCGCCACCACCACTGGCGACCTGATGGTAGACTGTACCAGCCGGTATTCCCTCAATCATATCCTTACTCATGGGTACGACTTCTTTCCCATCGGCGTAAGTGAGGCAAATTCTGTTCAGGATACTCTCCTTGCCTCCAAATAGGCCGTAGGGTGGTTTTATGTCGCCATCCCCGAAAACTACCATGGTGGTGTTATTACCACCCAACTCAATTTCAGTTATCACGCCCAGACCTCCTCGCCACTTTCCCGCTCCGGCGGAATCTTTTAGATACTCATGCCGCATCAATTTATGCGGTGTTTGCCGCTCGAACATTTCATAGTCCTGATCAAGCACACCTCCTGAGGCGTCTATCATACCAATATGATCGTAGCCGTCTGACTGATGCAATGCCCCTGAACCACCCTTCATGCCGAGGAAGCAGATGTCTACATATTTTTCGTCTGTTCCAGGGTGAACACCTGTAAAAAGCGAACACAAAAGATGATTCCACCCCGCAGTGACGCGTTCTGGAATTGCCAGACTTAGGGCCTTGAAAATGGAATCGGCTACTTGTGGGCATAGATGATTTCCGAATGTAGTGGCTGCAGGATAGGCAGCGTTCAGGATTATGCCTTCAGGCACAACATAACGCAGTGGTTTTATCATTCCTTCATTATGTGGAATATCTGGGTTAATCATCTGGAGGAATGTAAGCGTGATGGCTGAGCATGTAGATGTGTAGGTGCCGTTCACGAAACCTTTTGTCTGGGGAGATGATTTGGAGAAATCAAAGCAGATAGTTTCATCCTCAACCGTGATTTTTGCGCGCACGGTAAATTGAGTTCCCTCATGCTTTCCGTCATAGAATACTATGCTCTCACCCTCATAAATACCATTGGGGATGGAGGCTATTTCACTCCGCATCATTTTTTCCGTAGAACTGAAAAGTTTCTCCTTGTGAGCTTCATAGCACCCTACACCGTACTTTGCTGCCAGCGCTTTTAACCTCCTCTCACCCAGTGTACAAGCACCAACTTGGGCTTTAATGTCTTCCTGAACTATGTCTAGCCGAATATTTGCAAAAATCAGATTCCAGACATCCTCCCTCAGCTGCCCTTTTTCATAGATTTTGACAGCCGGGATTCGGATTGCTTCTTGCCACACTTCCGTGGCGTTTGGGTTGTACCCTCCCTGCACCGCCCCTCCAATGTCTGCCTGGTGCCCCTTCGCGGCAGCCCAGCCAATTAAGGTCTCATCGTAAAAAATGGGCTTGAAGACAGCGACGTCGTTGTTCTGATTACCCATGGAAAACACATCGTTGTGTATGATGACATCTCCTGGATGTATATCTTCACCATACTGTTCTAGAATGACTCTGCAAACGGGTCCCAAAGAAAATGAGAGAATCGGCAGATTTTCAGTCTGCTCCAGCATCCGCCCTTCGGCGTCATAAAGTCCAGTCACGAAATCCTTTGCTTCGCAGAGGATTGGAGAGCGAGTAGTCTTGGTCAGTGAAATACTCATTTCATCCGTAATGGATTTGAATGCCCGTTGAAAAATCGAGAGAAGAATTCTGTCAATATCTACCATTGCACCCTCTTTTAGTTGGTTGGCTCAAGTCTGAAACCCTCTGGATATTTATCTCGGTTGTATACAATGAACGAACCCCCAATTCCACTATCACAATCGTAGGAATTTCCCAGAAAAATCGTAGTATTGACCTGCTCGATAATTGCAGGACCTTCGATAGTGTATCTTTCCGTTAGCTTATCTCCATCGTAAACCGGAACTTCTTTCAGCTCATCTATTTCCGGCACGTAAGCTCTTCGTCTGCCTTTCAGTGCAGTATTGGGATTTCGAACCGGCGTTGAACTATCAATTTCGGCAGGAAGATTTGGCTTTTCGATGACGCCAATTGCCCTGAGACGGAGGTTGATAATCTCCAGTTCAGTCCCTTCCTGTTCAAGTGAATATCCAAACTGGCGGTTGTGTTCCTTGTGAAATTCACGTTGGATTCTCTCCAAATTGAATGATGCTATATCATCCATGCTCGTAGGAAGTGGCACTTCATGATACTGTCCCACATAGCGCAAATCCAATGAAGGCTGTAGTTGAACGCATTCTTTGGCAATCCCTTCTTTTGACATGGTAAGTTCGCACTCAGCTATCAGTTCTCCGAGGACCTCGAGAAAAGAATCTTTGTCGATTTCAGAAAGCCTGGTAATGTACGACCTGACAAAATCGTATTTCAGGTCTCCTAGCAGCATGCCGGTAGCACAGAAGATCGGTGCAACATCAGGCACCACGAACATCGGTATTTCCAACTCACGACAGATTTCTCCAGCATGAATGGGGCCAGCTCCTCCAGCCACAATCATCAAGAATTCCCTTGGATCATATCCTCTCTCTACAGAGACTTGGCGAACACCTTGGGCCATATTCGTGTTGATGACGCGATACATGCCTGCAGCGGTCTCGACAGTAGAGAGATTAAGGGGCTGGGCAAGTTCTACGCCTGTTTGTTCGAGGGCTTTTTCAGCATCCAACTTGTATTTTCCCCCAGCAAAGAAATCTGGATCAAGATAACCAAGGATCAGGTCAGCATCAGTACAAGTCAGTTCTTCACCACCTTGGTTGTAACACACAGGGCCAGGTCGCGAACCGGCGCTCTGGGGCCCCATCTGTAGCAAGCCGCCACGGTTTATCCAACCGATGCTGCCGCCTCCAGCCCCAATGGTTACAATGTCAAGGGTTGGGAGGGCGACCCTATAGCGATTGATTTCTCCATCTGTACTGGTTACACATTCCCTCTCCACCACCATACTGGCATCGAAACTGGTCCCACCCATATCAATGGTTATGCAATTATTGTATCCTAAAATCCCTGCGTAATATGCTCCTGCGACTGGAGCGGCAGCTGGACCAGACAAGACCGTCACTGCTGGTATTTTTCGTGCAACTTCCGGGGTCACTACACCTCCATTGGATTGCATTATCAGGAGACTCCCTCCGAACTTTAAATCTTTCAGTTTCTCTAGAAGGGACTGGAGATATTTGTCAACCAGTACACCGATGCAAGCATTCACAACCGTGGTGCTCAACCGCTCATAGAATCGGATGGATGGTAGCACTTCATAAGAGCCGGTAATGAATACACTATCTAAGCGGTCCCTCAGATACTCTGTAGCCTGTCTCTCATGCATTTCGTTCATGTAGGAATTCATGAAACAGACTGCAACAGCCTCTACTTGTTCATCTTTCAACCTCTCAATTAGTGAGTCCAAATCGGATTTGTTTAATGGAGTCTGTACGTTACCTTCGGAATCAATTCGTTCATTTACTACTAGCCTGAGATATCTTGGAACAAGTGGTGTGACATTTCGATAGTGGTTGTTGTACTGCTCTTCCCGGATGCCGCGTCGCATTTCTAGGGCATCTCGCATACCGAGTGTCGTTATCAGGGCAGTTTTCGCCCCCTGAGCCGTAAGGAGTGCATTAGTGGCAACCGTAGTTCCATGTACTATGGTATCGATGCTCGAGATAAATTCTGAGGCATCTTTGTGGAGCTTTTTTCCTAATTCCTTTATCCCTGTAATGAAACCAATAGAGGAATCCTCCGGTGTAGACAGTGTCTTGTGTATTACCATTTCACCTTTAGCGGAAACAAGGAAGAAATCCGTGAATGTTCCGCCCACATCTATACCAAGTTTGTATCTCATGTAGTTTCTAAAAGTAAGTGTTGCCTTCTCTACTTGTGCACAAATTTTGCTTTTGCTCTCGGGCCGTTAGTCAGGAAATTTGCTAAACCAATTTTCATATCTTTGGTTTCGAGACACTGCCCGAAAAGCTGCGCTTCGAAGTCGAGTCCTGCATCCAAGGTCATTTTGCTCCCTCCATAGATCGCCTCAGTGATTAGGGAGTCTATCTTCTGGCTCAGATGGCCAATGTCCAAGTCGGGAATATCGCCACTTTGGCTGAGAGGGTGTTCAGCTATAGGTGCGAGTTCCAGAGCCCCATCTGCCAGTTGTCCCACCAGAAAAATTGCAGCTTCGATTAAGTCACTTTCCACTTCCTTGTGGACTAAGCCAATTTCGGTTGCTTCCTTAGAGGAAATAGTGCGGCCTGTTCGCAATATTTCTGCTGCTATGTCGACCCCCACCAGCCGTGGCAGTCTCTGTGTAGCACCAGCACCAGGGATGAAACCAAGATTAACCTCTGGCTGTCTGACTAGAACAGCTAATCCTTTCCGACATATTCGGGCACTACAGGACATGGCCAGTTCATTTCCGCCGCCGAAAGCAAATCCGTTCATGGCACAAACAACAGGTTTTCCAAGAGCCTGAATTCGACTGAATACAGTCTGAAAGCGGCGTGCATTTTCGTATCCTTGATCAGCGGTCTTCAGAGAGGCAAGCATGTTGATATCTGCTCCCGAAACAAATGCCTTTACACCAAAACCAGTGATGACCGAACCGATAACCGACGTATCTTTTTCAGCTTCAAGCAAACCTTTCTCCAGTTCAGCAATTACACCAAGATTAAGTGCGTTCAAAACTTTCGGACGCCGGATAGTAAAGACTGCGACCCGACCTTCCAGTTTTTTTACTATTCGGGAAATCTCCCATTTTCCTGCTGCCCGCGCAGCTTCGAGCGATGCTGGAATGGAAAATCCATCCTGCTCATTGCAAAAATCTTCAACAAGCTGGTAAACATTGTTGAGACCGAGTTTATTCATTAGAGTAAAAGGAGCTTTCATTACCAACGCTATCTCACACGCCATATCAAGATCATTAACATTGCTGATTCCCTTATCTATAATGAAGGAAGAGAGTGCAAAATAAGCGCCGAGAAATTGTTTTTCCAAAATGGCCTCCTTTTCCGAGGCAATGTTCACTTCCTCGCCCCGTTGGGCAATCTCCCAACTAGTACCATTTCTGACCTCTTCTTGCAGTGTCTTGGGTGACTTAAACCAAGGCATGAGTTCATGGTTCATTTCATCCAGACCATGGTCAGTGATGGGGTTTCCCCCCGTCAGGGTCAACGCAGTGAAGGGGCCCACACCCAGTCCCAGTGCCTTGCAGGCGGCAGCATCAATCTCCTTTACGGTGCCATATCCCTTTTCAAGGCATAAAATAGCCATCTGGCAAAGTCCTTCAAAAATAGGGTCGATAGCGTAACCGTAGGAACTTTTCACCCTGATGGGAACCTTTCCGATAGCTTCATAGAACTCCATAAGCGAAGTGGTAATTGTTTCGCTAGTGTCTGCACCAGGTACTATTTCTACAACAGGGTTGCGTTCAGCTGGGAAAAAGTAGTGAGTGACAAGGCAGCGTTCTTTTTCGACAATATTCTGAAAAATTACTTCCGGGCGCATGTGAGACGAATTTGACAGGAACAGGCATTTTTCTCCACAAATCTCTTCGACTTGGCTGAAAATTATTTTTTTTATTTTTTCGTCCTCTGTGGCAGCTTCCAGAACTACTGCCGAACCTGCGATTGCCTGATAATCTGTGGTATACGATATACTGTTCCTCATTGTTTCAGCCATTGCTGGTCTGAACGCACCGCTTTCAACACCTCTTTGGATTTTCTTTTCTATTCTGGTCTTTGCATTCGAAAGTGCGTCATTAGATATATCAACCAGGATCAGTTCAACACTGCTTTTCGAAAACACTTTCGAAAAGTGCAGGCATATATCAGGCCCTATCTGACCAGCACCGATTATCGAAAGCTTAGATATGGATAAGGTTTTGTAACGGTAACTCATGGTTCACCAAAAAATTTCACGTCATACACATACCACACTCTACTAAGTGGTGTCTTTGAGCTTGTGTATAGATTCTCTTTCAATTCAATCATTAAAGATGTCCCTGCAGATATTCCAAAGTACTTCTCGGCGGTACCATTCCGAGGCGCGCAGATCCGTGATTGGACTGGCACAATCGAGCACCATAGTGGCAAATTTTTCACGTTCATTGTTTGTTAAACGGGAATGATTTTTGCCTGCTAAGAAATCGCAGGCAGATCTTGCAAACTTGATTGTCGGGGCCACAGAGCCAATGGCCACACCTGACGATGTGACATTTCCATCATTGTTCGCCAGTACATGGAACGCAAGAGATACGATAGCTATCTCCATCGCGTTTCTGACACCAACCTTGACGAAACGAGAGTGCACGATGTCCTCAGTTCTGTTCAAGGGGAAAACCACACTCCGCAAAACTTCTTCTGCCCTCAAGACAGTCTGTTTGACACCCGAAAAAAATTCTGCAATTGGGACGGAACGCACATCTCCCTCTACATTCAGTATCTCGCAGCTTGCTTCCAGAGCTGTCAAAGCACATGACATGTCTCCAGCAGGAGAAGCTGTGCAAATGTTTCCGCCCACAGTAGCAACCTCTCGAATCTGGCGTGAGGCAAAGTTTTCCGCTGCCTGAACCACAACAGGTGCCCGATGGCGAACTTTCTTGTCCGTCATGATTTCAGCAATAGTTGTTAAAGCTCCAATTCTGATGCCTTCATCTACGAATTGAATTGTTGTAAAATCACTGTCATCCATCTGGGCCAAATTGATTATCAGCAAGTCTTTTTGTGGTTCCTGCTTCAACTCAAGAACTAGGTCAGTATATCCTGCGCCGAATCTGAAATTACCGTTGATATTCCGGTTGATTATCTGTAGGAGGTCTTCGGTCGTTTCGGGTGTTTCTATCTCGATTCCCATTTCAATTGTTAATCTGTTGTTTCCCGTCAAGAGCCCTAAGGACTCTCTCCGGAGTAAGCGGAATGGTGTTGATTTCAACACCTAGGGCGTGACATACAGCATTCGTAACGGCTGCCGCTGTAGGGACTAATGGCGCTTCTGCCACTCCTTTCGCACCATACGGTCCCGACGGTTCGTCAGTTTCCACAGGATAAAAATGAATCCTTGGGATGTCACGCGTAGTGGGCAACTTATAATCATGAAATGTCGGATTTAGCAGATATCCCTCATCAGAAAACAGTTCTTCGCTCAGGGCGTAACCCAGCCCCATTGCAACTCCCCCCTCAATCTGTCCTTCAAGCCCCAGTGGGTTCAGTACTTTTCCTACATCCTGTGCCATATAGACGTCCAGAACCTCAACTTTTCCAGTGAGAGTGTCTACTTGGACCTCTACCGCTTGGGATGCAAATGCGTAACACCCCGATACATTTCCCTTGTATTGCTTGTCCTGAAATTCACTGGAAGGCTCATAGAAATATGAAACTTCACACAGTTCATGTGGTGTCTTGAAGTGGATCTCCCTCACGACTTTGTCAATTTTGTATGAGTCACCTGTCTTGTCAGATTGGATATTTCCATCAATATAAATCAAATCTTCTGGGACCGTGTCAAGTAGCTGGGAGGCTTTTGACGAAAGCTTATGCTTTAGTTTCTTCAGCGCTCCAAGAAGTGAATTACCAGCCACGAAAGCTGTACGCGAAGCGTGAACGCCTACGTCCCATGGCTTTACGTCAGTATCGCTGTTGATAATCCGAATTTTCTCCAGATCAATCCCCAGTTCTTCCCGGGCAAACATGGCCAATATGGTTTCTGAACCTTGTCCGATTTCGCTGGAGCCTGATATGATAGTCAAATAGCCATAGGTATCAAGCTTGAGAGTGGTACCGCATCCGTCAGAAGGATATATTTTGGCACCGCCACCCACATGGAGCATGGAGGCAAAACCAATTCCGCGCCTGTAGCGATTGGAACAGGTCGTTCCGTTTTTCTTCGTATTGTAATCGCTGTTTTTAACTACAGATTCTAGAGCTTGTTTATGCCCACACGTACCGTACACTAGTTCCTGACCAGTAATTTCTCCAGGAAGATTGGCATTGAGTAGGCGTATTTCTGCTCTATCAATGCCCAGTTTATCAGCCATCAGATCTATGTTCCGCTCGAGGGCGAAAGTAGCTTGAGGATTGCCGAATCCCCGAAAGGAGCCAGCAAAGACATTGTTCGTGTAGACAGCATCTGCATTATAGGTACAAGCTGGAATTTTGTAGAGTGATGAAAACGTTTGCATCATCACGAAAGAGCTCCTTGCACCCCATGAAGTGTAGGCACCATTGTCCTTTGTGATTTTCACTTCCCTGAAAGTAAAATTCCCGTTCTCGTCCATACCAGTGGTGAGGTCGATTATCATGGACTGTCTGATGGCAGAGGCGATGAATTCCTCTTTCCTGTCGTATAGAATTTGGACAGGCCGCCCCGTCTTCATTGAAAGTAAAGCACAGATTGGTTCGAATGGGTGAAGATCGAGTTTACTTCCAAATCCGCCACCAATAATAGGTTGAATGACCCGAATTTTTGACGGTTTCATCTTAAGAGCATGTGCAATCTCTCGTTGATAGAGGAAGGGGACCTGGGTTGAACTGTACATCGTCAGTCTGCCATCCACATCAGAATAGTTGGCCGTAACGTTGCTTGTTGCCATGCAACTATGTGCTACCTTCGGCAGGACATACTGTCTGCTAACCACACAAGTGCTTTTCTCCTTCTGTTTTTGCATATCGCCGTGTTCGTAATGAAAAGACTCCGAAATATTCGGATTACCTTCTTTGTCGTGGTTGAATCGGTTAATCTGCGGGGCTGTGGTTTTCAGTGCATCGAACGGATTGAAAATACCCTTTCGTGGTGAATATTCTACTTTAATCAGTTTGAGCGCCTCCATAGCCAATTCCTTCGTAACAGCAGCCACGGCAGCAACTTCATCCCTGATACAATTGACTTCATCACCTTTCATGACGGGATGATCCTTCCGGTAACCGAGGTTATTCGTATCAATGTCACTTGCAGTAATAACACACTCGACTCCTGGCAGGGACAATGCTTGTGACACATCGATTGAATCTATTCTGGCTGAAGGGTATTCAGTCCGTAAAATAGCACCATGCAGCATCCCGGAAATTTCGATGTCTGGACCATAAACTGCCTTGCCGCTCACGCGGTCAGCAGCATCCAATTTTGGCGTTGGTTTGCCGATTGTACTCATTTCCACATTCATCAAGTTCCTGAGGATTCATCGAAAAGTGCTTCAGAAGCATCGATAATCTTGGTGTAGCCTGTACAGCGACAGATATTCCCCGACAATGAATCCTCAATCTCCTCTCTCGTTGGGAGATGCCCTTCCATCTTGCATTGATCGACAAATGACTTTATGGCCATCACCATCCCTGGCGTGCAGAAACCGCATTGTACCGCTCCATGCTGAATTAGTGATTCCTGTACCGAATCAAGCGTTTTCTCACCATCTGGTATTCCTTCGATTGTTACGACCTCCCTGCCAGTAATGTTAATGGCTGGAAAGAGGCAGGAGTTAATCGCCTTTCCATCGACTAGTACAGTACAGGCGCCACACTCCCCTTCCATGCATCCAGGTTTAGTACCTTTCAATTTCAACTCATCTCGAATCAAATTGATGAGGAGGAGAGATGCAGGAATCTGCTTTTCACAGTAACTGCCGTTGATTGTGAATGATATATTAAAGGAGTTTTCTTCCATAATCTTGGTATCAGGGGTGACGTTAGTTCATGTTTAAGTTGGAATCAGATTCTCTCCCTGTTTTCGGCCATTGTTATACGCAACAATATTCATTGCTCTCCGGTGATTAGGTGATAGAGCAAGAATAGCGGTTTGCCATGTTTCGTCCGGAATATAATTGAATGGTTCTGTGATGGAAAGCACCCCCAGCATCACCATGTTTGCTGTTTCGGCAGTTTGATCTCCAGAATCTATTGCCACCTCGGTGGCATCAATCTGGACCACCTTGTGCCCCTCAAGTGCCTTGATTATTTCTTCCTCAGGTGGATACTCCTCCTCTTGGGCCGTTATCGGCAACAGAGCGAACTTGTTCAGTATGATTGTTCCTCCGGGTTTCAGCATCCCCAGAAATCCCGGTCTGAGAATTTCACTGATTTCCATCACGACTAAAACATCAGCAGAACTTGGTGCTAATATTGGAGAGACAACATCTCCACAACCGAATGTAGAGAGAACGGGGCCACCCAATTGAGCCATACCTTGTGTGTCCCCTTTCACAATGTGGCTATTAGCATAGGGAGTCCTTAGTGCCACCTCCGAGAGGATTTTGCCGAAGAACAGATTTCCTTGACCCCCTATCCCCCTGATGGCGACTCGTAATGAATCAGGCAGACTATCCCTTTCGATAGTTGGCAGTTCGACTGGTTCTGGCTCGGGTAGCTGTGGCCTACTTTTCAATCCCTCATCTATAGCTACAATTGCATCGAAGGGGCAGCGCTGTAGACAGACTGGATTGTTGGCAGCACAATTGGTGCATAGAGTCGTGTAGTGGGGCTTTCTCTCATTGTCTGTCTCTATCCCGGGGCACATATTGCACAAATCGCACTTTCGGCAGCTATCATAATCAAATTCTATGCTCCTGCTTAACTTCTGTTTATCTACACCCAGAATGCAGTCTCCTTCAAGGATTATAGTTGAATATGAACCTTCCTCAGCCAAAGCCAAGGATGTGATCAGTTCCTTTTCAACGGCTTTCAAGTCAAATGCATCTACGACAACAGTCCTCCCTCCTTCAGCCTCTATAGCCTTCCTCAGACTGAAATTGTGTGGTCGTCCTTCTAGATTGACCTCCGAACTAGGAGCAGGCTGCCCACCAGTCATTGCCGTGGAATAATTATCAAGAATGATCTTCACGCCAGGGACATTCCTGAATACGGCATTACGAGTGGAATCCATACCCGAGTGGCATTCGGTTGAATCGCCAATAACACTGATGGTCTGATGAGCCATCTCAGGCCGCGACAGAACAAAACCTTGGCGCATAGAATCGGAAGCGCCCATGCATGATACGGTATCCAGTGCATCGTAGAAATAGAGCAGTGTCGAGCAGCCGATGTCGCCAAAAGACGCATACAGCTTCCGTTTTCGTTTGAGTTTGGCTATTGCTAGGGCGAATGCTTTGTAGGGACAGCCGGGGCAAATTGCAGGCGGTCTGGGAAGGGGTTCAAGCCCTATATCTTTTTTCTCAGGCAGGTGACTGATAATCGAGTGTTCGGAGAGGAAACTCAGAACATCTTCAGGAGTCCAGTTAGTGATAACACTTAGTTCTTCCTTGCCAGTGACCTGAATATCCAGCAGCCGTATTCTTTCCTCCAGAAACCGGTCTCCGTCCTCGATGACAAACAGTTTCCCCTTAATTTTTTGAGCAAAATGCCTTATGGCCTCTTCAGGGACAGGATTGGTCATGGCGAGGGAAAGTATGGATGGATCCGCTTCAGCAATATCAAGGGCTTCCCTGACAATAATTTCACTCCAGCCACTGGCAATAATCCCCCAGTCTTCTGTTCCGTATGTTTCTGTAACAAGGTCACTTGATGTACACCACTTCCTAATTTCGGGTATTCGCTTTCTGGTTGCTTCATTATAATTCGCTCTGGCAATATTTGGAAGAAGCATCCACTCATGGAGATTGTCAGGGAGCTCCCGTGGCTCAGTAATTCGAGATTCTCTTGTACGAATCAGAGCTTCAGAATGAGCGAGGATTCCTGATGCCAGGACTACTACTGGAGTATGGAATTTCCTGCTGAGATCTGCGGCCGTTGAGGCAATATCGTACATCTCCTGGTGATTCCGAGGCTCTAATACTGGCAACCGTGTCGAAGCGAAGAAGTAGCGGGGGTCTACCAAGTGCTGGGTGCTTGATGGAACGTAGTCAGTCGGGGCGTAAATTACCAGGGCACCTGCATCTCCACTGAAAAACGCACTGGTAGTGATAGCATCTGCAGCTTGATACACACCAGGAATTTTCATCGTGACGAGAGCGTCATGACCTGCCATAGCATGACCTAAGGCCGTGGAAACGGCTACCGCCTCGTTGACAGACCAGCCGACTTGGATTCGGTCCTTGACGTGAGCCAGAGATTTATCGATCACCTCCGTACTTGGCGTTCCCGGATATCCAGTTGCCGCATGATAACCGGCGTGGATGACACCTAGTGCAAAAGCAGAATTTCCCTGTAGGATAAAAGTGCTGCCTGCAGACGCATCAACTTGGTTTTGAAATCTGGAATTGTGGGTTTCTTTCAAATCACGCCAGTGTTATTCAGCCTTAGAATCTCTTCTGAAGCAAGACCAGCTTCGCTCAGAATGCTCTCATTATGTTCACCCAATCTCGGTGCACAACTCAACTTACAATCATTCTCTTCCAAAAATTCTGTAATTAAAGGGGCAGGGAAAAGATTTACTTCATTACCGTTCGGCAAACACGTTTTGACCATTTGCTCTCTGACAAAATCAAGAGCTGCTACTTCTTTGACAGTGTTAACCGGGGCCACGGCCAAATTATTCTCCAAGCATATTTCAATAAATGCTTTCGTTGTATAATTTTTCAGGCCTTTCCTGATATCGGCATAAATTTTTTCTCTCTCCTCTTTTCGTCCGTTATTTGTATTTCTACTTGGCTTCGAAAGATGTTCGAAATCCTTGATTTGAGTTAATTTCAGCCATTGAGTGTCGCTCCCAATAGCCAAGTACACATACCCATCTTTTGTAGGATAACAATTAGATGGGATGAAACTACGATGTTCATTTCCACTTCGTTTGAAGAGGTCTTTTTCATTGTTTACAAAAGACAGCTGTGGCAATGCTGTAATCAGCCACGACACAGCGCATTGTGCCATGGAGACATCAATTCGTTTGCCCTTTCCTGTTTCTTTCTGTTCCATCAAGGCCAGCAGAATCTGTGTGAATGCCTCATCGCCGGTTCTCAAGTCAATAATAGGGAGACCACACATCGTAGGATCACGATCAGACTCTCCAGTTAGATGCATATATCCGAGCATCGCCTGAAGAGCAGGATCATATCCGGCCCGTTCAGGATAGTCTGGTCCAAAAGCGGAAATCCCGCACCAGATTAGGGCTGGATTAGCTTCCTTCAAACTCTCGAAATCTATGCCCAGCTGCTGATAGCGTTTAGGGAGGGTGTTGCACAAGAAGATGTCAACTTTGAGTTCATGAATTAGTTGTTTTAGTAATGTCTGCCCTTCTGTTTTCTGAAGGTTTATAGTAATCGCTTCTTTTCCCACATTCGGAGCGATGTAGTAGGCGTGAAGATCATCCACTCCTGTATCTTCTCCAATATAGCGATTTGGATCACCAGAGTTTTCATGTTCTGATTTTCGCGGCGCTTCAATACGAATGACTCGCCAGCCCAGCTGGACGAAACGCTGCGTAGCGTAGGGAAGCGTGAGTGCTTGCTCAAGAGAAAGTATTGTGTGGATGGTTAATAACCTCTAAAAGAAAATAGGTTCTTCATATTCACCATAAACATCTTTGAGTGTTTGAATAATTTCACCGACAGTTGCGTATTCCTTCACGGCCTCAATGACAGGGGGTAACAAATTCTTGTCGTTTCTGGCATCCTCTCTCAATAGATTGAGGCATTGATTGACTTTTTTGGAATTCCTTTTCTTCCTCATCTTACGTAGTTTCTCTACCTGAAAGTCTGTTGCCTCTGCGTTGTAGGGATGAAATTCTACCGATTTGGGAGTTTCTTCTCTCTGGAAAATGTTGACCCCGACTTTGGGTATGTCACCCCCTTGAATTCTCTTCTCTCTATCATATGCCTGATGCGAAATAATATCCTGAATTTCGCCAGTAGTAATTGCAGCGACTATACCTCCCATAGCTTCGACTTTCTTCATCTCAGCCCTAATTTTGTTCTCAAACTTATCTGTTAGTGTCTCTACATAATATGAGCCCCCCAAAGGATCCACGGTGTCACATATCCCCATTTCGTGGATAAGTATTTGCATAGTTCTGAGTGAAAGTTCCGCAGCTTTTTCTGTTGGGATGGTATAGGCTTCGTCATAAGAGCAAAGTGCCATGGTTTGGGTTCCTGACAGAGCGCTGATTAATGCATAGTATGCACTGCGAATAATGTTGTTCTCAGGCTGTTCTTTGGTAAGGCCACCACCACCACCGCCAGCAATCATTCGCATCCACGATGACCGGTCATTCTTTGCACGATATTCTTCTCGAATGATTTTGGCCCATAAACGGCGACCTCCACGGAACTTGGCAATTTGTTCAAATAAATTCCCGTAAATATCGAAATTGAATGATAGACGAGATGCGAATTCATCGATGTCCACACCCCGTTTCAGAGTTTCATCGGTGTATGCTTTGGCAATACTGAAAGCGTAAGCCATTTCCTGGACTGGATTAGCGCCCGATTCCCGAATATGGTAGCCACAGACGCTAACGGGGCTGTATTTGGGGACGTTTCGGGCACAATACTCTACAGTGTCTACCACCAGTTTTACAGATGTGCCTACTGGAAAAATCCACGTTCCTCTACCGATGAATTCCTTCAGGATATCATTCTGGGCGGTCCCTCTCAAGGTGCGAATATCAAACCCTCTCTTTTCAGCTAGAGCGAAATACATCGCCATTAGAACTATTGCAGCGCCATTGATGGTCAGAGAGACAGTTATTTTATCTAGGTCGATGCCGTCAAATGCTATTTCGAAATCATCCAGTGTGTCTACAGCCATACCAACACGCCCCACTTCACCAAATGCCTTTGGATTATCCGAATCATATCCGCATTGAGTCGGCAGATCAAAGGCTACATTCAGGCCCGTTTGGCCATTTTCAATCAAAAACTTGAATCGTTTATTGGTTTCTTCGGGAGACGCGAAGCCAGCGTATTGCCTGATGGTAAAGGGACGTTTACGATACATCAAGGGATGGATGCCGCGTGTGAAAGGATATTCTCCCGGAAGATTATGGTCAGCTTCCGACTTCTCCACGTCTTCTTTTGTGTAGAGAGATTTTACCTCAATACCAGATTCCAATAGAACTTTTTTCATATCATCTGTCATCAAATTAGACAATTTGCCATTGCCTTCATTCTTGTCTGGATTTTTCATACTGTTTGATATTCTTTGAGAAAAGTGACGACTTCATCTATTTTTGTCCCTGTTGGGAAAATTGCTGTGGCACCGCAACCTTCCATCATCTCCAAGTCTTCGAGTGGTATATTGCCGCCAACCAGCCACGGAATAGTAACTCCCTCTTCATCCAGAACTTCCTGCATCCGTTGACAGATGATGACATGAGTTCCTGAAAGTATGGAAAGGCCTATCATATCGGCGTTAACTTCTCTGGCCTGATTCACGATTTCCTCGATTGATTTTCTCAGACCTGTGTAAAAAATGTCGAAACCCGCTTCCCTGAGTGCGTGCGCTAGCACCTTCACACCTACATCATGGCCATCAAGTCCAGGTTTTGACAGTAAGATTTTCATTCAGTCCCGTCGCTTATTATACGTATTATTCTAAACCAGCTGATGGTAAAACTATGCATCCAGCCGTAACACAATCGCCGCCGCAGTGTCACCAGCAGCGCAACCGGTGAACAGACCGTAGCCTCCACCAAGATGCGCGAGTTCTTCGATCATTTCCATGATCAGTCGCATACCTGTTGGTCCCTGTGGATGGCCCCAGACTAGTGATGAGCCATAATTATTCAGGGCCTCTTTTGACACACCCATTTCGCGTGAGAAGAAGATGTCGTTCACTGCAAATGGGTTGTGTGTTTTGATTGTCTTTACATCGGATATGCCTATTCCAGCCAGTTCCAGTGCGCGTTGTGATGCAGGAACGTTTGCCATGGGCATGAAGCCCTTCTTCGCCCTGGCCTGAGCAAAACTGAGTAACTGTACTGTGATAGCTGAATTCACACTTAATTTCGCGGCGCGTTCTGCTGTGGTGATTATCATGCCCGCGTTGCCATCTGCTGGGAAGGTCTGTCCACCAAAAGTGACACTACCTTCTGGCAGTACTGGTTTGAGTTTTGCCAAACCTTCAAACGTTGTGGGAAATATCCCCTCATCGGTCTTGATTGTGCCAATAACTTTACGCCCACTAGGGTTGATTTCTACTGGCGAAACCATGTAGCGACGCTGGAAAGCTGCGTCGTCCATCAGTGCAGCCTGATACTGTTCGTAGCGCAACAGAGCAACTTCATGCTGCTCTTCTGTGCTTATACCTACCTCTCTGGCCACATTTTCGGCAGTGTCTAGCATAGCATTGCGCGCAAACGGGTCCCAGTTGAAATTGTCCCAAACCCAATCTTCAGCATCACCCTTACCACCCGGCGAGGCTGGATTTGGGTAGAGCAGGTGAGGTCCGTTGGATGTGCGATCAGCCGTAATGCAAAGAATCGCAGATTCAGCCTTATCACCAGTTTCTACCTCGAACGCAGCACTGGCAATTACTCGCGCTGAAGTGGCACACGCTTGCCCAATTGTCGGACCAGTAATGTTTTCCGCACCAATCATACCTGCCATCCAAGGTGCACCGTAGAACGATGACTTGGAAGGCACGGTTGTTCCCAGATGTAGAGCGTCGAAGATCTTCGCAGAAAGTTGGCGCGTTGCCAGTGCATCCCTCGCAACTTTAGCTGCGAATTTCATTGGGTGCAGATTAGCAAAACTACCCTGCCACTTGCAGAACGGGGTGCTCCAATAACCACCATAGGGAATGTAGGCGTTCCTATATTGCATAGTTCGCTCCATGTAAGAAAGGATATATGAATTGCGTTTCGTCGTCGAGACTCGAGAAGATAATGCTGGAAAAGGAGTGGTTCACAGCCCCATCTCCTTACCTATATTAATTGAGAGGATTTCAGATGTCCCACCGCCGATGAGGAGGAACCGAGCATCACGCAGATACCTCTGTAACGGGTATTCAGTGGCATAGCCGTAAGACGCAAAAATCCTAGACGCCACATCGCAAATCGAATTGGCACATTCGGAGGCGTACAGTTTGGCAATCATCGACTCTTTTTGTCTTGGTAAATCACGGTCAGTGAGAGATGCCGCGTAGAAGAGGTAATGGCGTGCAGTCTCAAGTTGGACAGTCATTTCGGCGCACTTGGTCCTTATGGCCTGGAACTTTCCGATAGGCCTTCCGAATTGGACACGTGTTTTGGCATATTTGACAGCCTCTTCAAGAGCGGCCGTTGCTACCCCTACGGAGAGGGCAGCAGTCATTATTCTTATCTCTGCAAGAATTTCTCTGAGGCATGTCGTCCCCTCACCAATCTCACCTAGTAGGTAGTTCCCGGGAAGCTTCACCCTATCGAAAGACACTTCACTGGTTACGGAGCCGCGAACACCGAGTTTATCTATGTTCTTTCCAATTGTGACACCTTCTAGATTGGTTGGGACAAAGAATATAGAGATTTTTTCATGATTGTCTGTTTTGGCGAAAACAGTCAGAAAATCTGCTACTGGTGCAGATGTTACCCAAATTTTTTGTCCACTCAGGACGAAACCGTCATCAAGTACGTTAGCCATTGTGCGGATACTGTTCAGGTCACTTCCGGCGTCAGGTTCGGTCATGCAGATTGTGCCAATTTTTCCGCCTTTCAATGCTTGGTCAAAATACGGTTTCAAATCATCATCGCCGAAACGGTAGAGGAAATAGGTAGCCATCAGTGATTGCATGGTACAGGCAGCTGCCAGCGAGAGTGAACCTTTGGCTAATTCAATAGTTGCAAGACAGTAAGAAATGGTATCTGCACCAACCCCACCCGCATCCTCAGGATAGCGCATACCAAAAAAGCCAAGGTCTGCCACCTTCTTGAACAATTCCATTGGAAACTCTTTCCTTTGATCAATCGCCTCTGCTTGTGGTATGACTGCTTGCTCTACAAAATCACGAAATGTTTTCTGAATCAATTCCTGATCACTATTCAACTCAAAATCCATCAGTTTTTCTCCTGAATTTTTGCCAGTATTTTTTCTGGGGTGAGAGGCAATTCTGTCATCCGGATTCCCACCGCGTCAAAAATAGCATTCCCGATAGATGGTAAGACTGGATGAATAGGCCCTTCGCCAGCCTCTTTAGCACCATATGGGCCTTCTTCATCATTGGATTCAATAATTGTCACATCCATTTCCGGAGTATCTACACTGTAGGGAATGCGATAGTCAAAGAAGTTGGCATTCATTATCTGGCCCTTTTCATAGCGCATGTCTTCGGAAACGACTTGGCCCAGCCCCATATGAATGCTGCCTTCAATCTGGCCTTCGACAGCCAGCGGATTCAATGCCTTCCCGCAGTCATGGGCGGCCCAGACTTTCTCAACATTTACAGCCCCCGTATCCGAATTTACTACTACTTCGGAGATAAAAGCACCAAAACTGTATGCGGGACTCTGCCCGGCTCCAGCACCCTTGAAATCACCTCCCATCTTGGGTGAGATATAATATCCACTTTTAACGAACGAACCCCGGCCAGCCATGGCAATTTCTACGCCATCTTCCCATAATATGTCCAAGGTCCCATCATCAGTGAATATTTTCCCATTACTGAAGCAAATATCATCTACAGGCACTCCCTTCTCATTGGCAATTGCGCAAGCCAATTCGTTACGGATTTTTTCGGCAGCTACTTTTGCGGCATTTCCGGCCATGAAAGTAACACGGCTGGAATAGCTGCCTAAATCAACCGGGGTGGTCTTGGTATCTGCTGTCTCCACCTGCACAAAATCCATGGGAATGCCTAGTTCTTCGGCAGCAATCTGAACCAGTAGTGTATCACTCCCCTGACCAATGTCACTGGCACCACTGAACATGACGACTCTGCCATCAAAGTCGAGTTTTGCATGCACCACAGTCTGTGGATAACGGTTCCAGATAATAGGTAGCGCACTGCCACTGATGAAAAAACCACAGGCAACACCAAGCCCACGACCGTACGGGAGCTTTCCGTAACGGTTATCCCAGTCCGATTTTTTGCGTACTGCCTTCAGGCAATCCTGCACGCCGTTACTGGTGATACGCAGTTGCCCAACAGTCAAGGTATTTTCGGGCAGAAAATTTATTTGCCGCAGGTCACAGGGATCCATATCCATGTCATGTGACAACATATCTAGTATTACTTCAATGGCATACCTGGGATTCACAGCACCATGCCCACGCATGGCACCACACTGAGGTTTGTTCGTGTAAGTTCGCCGTGTCCGGAAACCAAATTTATCTATCTTGTAAGGGCCCTGAAGCAATACACCATTGTAATAGGAGGTTACTACTCCGAAACTTCCGTAGGCTCCACCATCAATTATGACATCTGTATCCAAGGCGATTATTTTTCCATCATCATCACAACCGACAGACATCTCGATCTGGGTGGGGTGTCGGCCGTGATTGGTGATGAAAACTTCTTCTCTGGAAAAGGTGCATTTCACTGGCCTTCTAGTCTTCATGGATAGATATGCAGTAATCATTTCATGGGGAAAGGGGTCACTCTTTCCACCGAAACCACCTCCCAGTGCAGGTTTCTTAACCTGAATTCGATGCATAGGGAGTTCTAACACTTTTGACAAGTTCTTGTGGAGATAGTGGGGAACCTGTGTCGCACTGATGACCGTGAGGGTTTCGTCTCCATTCCAGATAGCAATGGTCGAATGCGGTTCAGTAAATGCGTGAGTTACGCCTGCAAATTTGAATGACTCCTTCCGCTGGAATGGTAAGTTTCTCAATGCCTTTTCTGGTTCATTAAATCGTAGTTCAGCAGTCTTGTGGATATTCTTATTATCCTTTGTATGGCTGTGAATCTGTTCATCTTCCCTACAAGTTTCCAGTGATTCGTGAGGGTCAAGAAATTCACGGAGAGGCTCATACTCTACGATTATTTTTTTCACACCGTTCCAAGCGGCCTCCATAGTTTCTGCAGCAACAGCAGCAACGATTTCACCCACATACCTTACTTTTTCAACAGCCATGGCATTTTCATCAGGACTGATAGCTAAAACACCGAAGGAAATAGGTAGATCAGTACCAACGGTAACTGCTGCCACATCCGGGTCTGCTTTTGCTACAGACGTGTCAATATGCTTGATACGGGCATGGGCATAGGGACTTCTTAGTAAGCCGACAAAAAGCATGTTAGGGAACCTCAAATCGTCAGTGTACATAGCCTGTCCAGTCACTTTCTGAACTCCGTCGATGGAGGGCGTCGGCTTCCCAATAGGACCATTCATCTATTCATCTCCTCAGCAGCATCTTCGATTGCTTCAATGATTTTTTTATAACCCGTGCACCGGCATAAATTTCCTGCAATACCCTCTCTGATTTCAGCTCTGGAAGGGTTGGGGTTTTTTTCTAGAAATGGAATCGAGGTCATCACCACTCCAGGTGTACAGAAACCGCACTGCAAACCACCGTCTTGTACCAGATATTTTTGTACGGGGTGTAAGTCATTTCCCGGGCTGACTCCTTCAATAGTAACAATTTCCTTATCAACACAACAGATTGCCAGTGTCAGGCACCCCAGAACAGGTTTGCCGTCCAGCAGAATCGTACAACTGCCGCAAGTGCCTTCATTACAGCATTGTTTGGTCCCAGTGAGATTTAGTCGATTGCGAAGGGTTTCAAGGATTGTCTCATGAGAATCTATTAGAATAGTACGTACCGAACCATTAATGCTTAATTGAATTTTTTCCATGAATTGGTCGTTTTATCGTTTCAAAAGCATAGCCACTCCCTGCCCATGCCCCACACAGAGTGAAGCTATTCCATAGTGGGCATTCTGTGCACCCATGCTATGGGCAAGTGTCACCGCAATCCTCAGACCAGACATCCCTAGCGGATGTCCTAGGGCAACGGCGCCACCATGAATGTTCAATTTAGTTTCATCAATACCGAGTTTTCGTTGACATGCTAGTACCTGTACCGCAAAGGCCTCATTAATTTCGAACAGGTCGATTTCATCCAGTGATAGTCCCGTCATCTTCAGTAATTTTCTTATTGCAGAAACAGGACCAAGACCCATGGTTTCCGGATTCAACCCGACATTGGCGGTCGTCATGATTTCCGCTAGCGGTTCTTTGCCGGACTGCTCGACAGTGCCTTGGTCCCCTATCCAGGCCATGCAGGCACCGTCTGAAATTCCTGAACTGTTCGCCGCCGTGACCGTGCCATTTTCCTTGAAGACTGTTCGCAGCCCCGATAGTGATTCCAGTGTTGAGAGACGGGGCTCTTGGTCTTCGGTGACAACCTTCCCGTCAGGCAAAGTCACAGGTACCCTCTCCCTAGTAAGGAAACCAGCCTCGCAGGCATCAAAGTATCGCCGGTTGGATTCCATCGCAAATGCGTCCTGCTCAGTCCGGTTAATGCCAAAATCTTCTGATAGCTTTTCCGCAGTAAGGCCCATATTGGTCCACTGAAAATCGTAGCTCTTGAAAAGATTCGGATGGTATCCCAAAGCTGCCGTCATGGGGACATGGCCCAGATGCTCGACGCCGCCAACCAGCATCTGGCTATTCGTTCCTGCCCTGATACTGTCGGTTGCCATCTGGAGGGCAGTCAGACTAGAGCTGCACAGGCGATTAACCGTAGCGCCTGGTGTTGTTTCAGGCAAATCGGCCAGAAGAATAATTAACCGGGCTAAATTCTTTCCCTGTTCCAGATGCTGACCGACACATCCGAGATAAAAATCATCAATCTGTTCCGGATTGAGCTCGGTACGATCAATCAGAGCCTGAAGAACTTGAACAGATAATTCATCCGCACGAAGGTTATGGTATAGTCCCTTTTCTGGATGGCCCCTACCAATTGGTGAACGGCAGCCGTCAATTAAAAAAACTGGATTCATCAGATATATTGTCCTCCATCTACTTTGATAACTTCACCGGTAATGTGTTTTGCACTGTCACTAGCCAAAAAGGTGGTCAATTCGGCAATATCTTCTGGGCTACCGATGCGGCCCAGCACAATTTCTTCCAGTGCTTTCTTCTTGAAATCATCCGGCATACTCTGGATCATTTTAGTCGCGATAAGTCCGGGACAGATGACATTCACAGTTACATTTGCCCGTCCCATTTCCTTGGCCACACTTTTAGACAAGCCAATCACACCAGCTTTGGCAGCAGCATAATTCGATTGGCCAAACTTTCCCCGGAGGGCGTTAATGGACGAAATGGTAATGATTCGGCCAGATTTCTTTTCCCTGAAAGTGGGAGCTGCGGCCCGAATATAGTTGAAAACACCTTTTAAATCAGTAGCAATGACTTCGTCCCACATTGTTTCTGTCATTTTCCAAATTACCCTATCCTGATTGGCGCCGGCATTATTCACCAGAATATCCAAGGTTCCAAATTTTTCAATGGCCTGGTCTACTATTTCTTGAGCTTTAGCATAATCTGCCATATCTGCCTGAAAATATATACCCTTCACGCCCATTGATTCTATTTCTGCAAGAACTGTTTCCGCCCCTTCCTTATTGCTGTGATATGTGAAAGCGACATTCGCACCTTCTCCTGCTAGACTCTGAACGATGGCTGTACCAATCCCGGAGCTTCCCCCAGTTACTAATGCTGTCTTTCCTTCCAAGCGTTTGCTCATAAAATCTCCATAATTTTCCTGTTAGTTGTTTTTCCACCCTTTTTCTTTGTAATAATCCTTGACCATTCTATCAATATCTATCGTCGTCCCCTTCGCCGGTCCATCTGGAATGGGGTAATCCACAAAGCGGGCAGGAAGAGTGTCATCTTCTGGTTGGAGGCCTTCGCGAATGTTGAATTCTCTTTCGACTTGGCTGACATAGGAACAGATTTCCCAAAGTTGTTGCGCCTTTATATCACGCCCTAGCAGCCCTGAGTAAGCCTCTGCTGCGAAATCAAAGCCGATGACATCCACCATACAACAGGAAATATTCTTGCAAAGAGTCATGCTGTCAGAAAGAATCCCCATATGTTCGGCATAGTTAACCAATACCCCTTTCCCCTCCTCTTTTAATCTATGGGCCGCATCCCGGTTTCCTGTACGCTTCAGAGCCAATTCCTCATCTCCTGTCAATTCAATAGACGGTTCGCCGCGATAGTGATCTCCGCCCCGGGAATTGACAGCATTCATGAGAGCATATCCCTTAATCCCCCGGGGATCAGCAGAAAACAGTTCTAACCCCTTCACTTCGGCTGTCAGTTTTTGCGCTTCTTCACCAAATTGCTTTGCTGCACGCTTTGTCCCTTCCGCCAACAGGTCACCTATTCCCTCCCTGTGAGCAACCATTTCAGGGAGTCGAAGCAGGGCTTCCTTCGAACCCCAAGATAGATCTATATCGCCAACCTCCGCATCCGATACTATTCCTTCGTGTCTGCATTCCATAAGCCAAGCGATGACTTCTCCCATACTGATGCAGTCGAGCCCAAGCCTATTGACTGTATTGGATACAGCTACAGCCAGTTCCAAATCGGGATTTCCACATTTAACGGTAAATCCCGCCTGGGCCTCATACTCTGGGCCTTCTCCTTCATTATACTTTGTATATGTGTAGCGAGAACAATAGATATTGCAGTTATAGCACGATTTCGCTTTTACGACATGTTCGCAGCGTAGAGCCGTACCATTGACTTTTTTTAGGTCATCAAAAAGAGCTGTTCTGTAGTGATAAGCTGGTAACACGCCCATCTCTGCTAGTTCATCCATGATTTTTGTTGTTCCAAACTTATGCCGGTCTTCAAACTCATCGTTCTCTTCAATCCTCTGTTTGAACTGTTCGCATGTATTCTTGAACCGTTTTGGATCTACGGCTGTTACTGGCTTACTACCCCGGACAACAATAGCTTTGAGTTTCTTCGACCCCATAACTGCCCCCATTCCTGTCCGACCGGCAGCCCGAGCGAGATTGCAGGAAATTATTGAGTATCGAACTAGGTTCTCTCCGGCGGGACCAATGGCGGCAACCTGGAGATCAGGATCGTGAAGTTCATCTTGAAGCTGGACGGTTGTCTCTGTGATGTCCAGGCCCACCAAGTGTGAAGCGTCACGGAGTTCTACTTTGTCATCGTCGATAAAAAGATAAGTCCACCTGTCTGAAGCTCCTGTGAAAACAATTTGTTGATAACCGGCCCACCGTAGCTCCGGGGCGAAAAATCCTCTGGCTCCCGAATCTCCTAGAATCCCCGTAAGTGGACTCTTGGCGCTGGCGATAAATCGGCAGGTTCCGATCAATTCGCTTCCTGTAAGTGGTCCCACTGCAATACAAAGAATATTCTCTGGCCCCAGTGGATCTATCCCGGGCTTTAATTCATTCATTAGTGTGATACTGTTCCATGTTCGCCCTCCAATTCCATTATCTGGTGTTTGACTTTTTTCGACCTTGCCGTAAGTCAGATCCACTCGCAGACTTGTTCCTCGGCAGATACTCACGAATCTACCCTCAAGCCATCCTTCCATTCTTCGCGGATTGGTTCACCCTGCACGGAAACGTAATTCGCACGTTTCTGATTGGGATTTCCATCAGTCTGGAGGAAGGATACCAGACTACTGTCCCGGTGATCTTCGATGTATGAGAGAGCGCCGCTGGGGCAGGCGGTCACGCAGGAAGTGGCACCATCACACAGATCACAATAAAGAGGCAAGTGATCGTAAAATCCGATAGCACCCACCGGGCATGCATCCACACAGATTTGGCAGGACGTGCATAAATCTTCATCCAGAATTATTTCGCCTTTGTCGCCTACAGACAATGCCGTAGTGGGGCACTCTAAACAGGGTTTCTCCAAGCAACTGAGGCAGGCAATGGCCATCTCCAAACCTACACTTTCCAGCTTGGCGACACGAATGCGGGACATAGCCCGGGTGACACTGCCAAAGTGAAACGAGCTGCAAGCAACCTCGCACATGCGGCAACCCACACAGATTCGAAGCTCACAATGGATCATGGTTGTAAGCCTTCATAATCCTTGCACCAATTTATTATTCCAAAATGGATGATTCTATCTATCAACTATTTGTCCACTTCGGCTTCCGTTTCTCCAAAAAAGCTTCTATACCTTCATTAGCATCGTGAGTTTCCATTAATTTGGTTGTGTATGTCTCAGCAAGTTTGTCCAGACTCACAGATAAGTTTTCGTTAAATGCCGTCCGTGCTGCGCGGCTGGCAAAACGCAGAGATGATGCACTCTTTCCCAAGATGTGTTTTTCGACCCAGTTATTGGCACCATCTATCATTGATTGTTGGCTCTCAAAAAGCTGCGTCCCCAAACCGGAAGACATAACCTCATTAGGTTTCATGCTCCTGCCGGAAAGAAGCAATTCATCGGCTTTGGCCTGACCAACCTTCATTGGCAGAATCAAGGATGCCGGAGGTGCGAATACTCCCAACACAATTTCGGGTTGGCCCAATCTTGCAGTTTCGTCTAGGAAAAGGAAGTTACACGAAATAGCCAGTTCCATTCCACCACCAAGACATTGTCCCGACACCATTGCCATTGTAGGGACCGACAGGCGCATTAGAGTTTTGAAAAGTCCATGGAACTGGATCAACATTTCCTGAGCATTTTCTTTGGTGTGTTCTGGTACTGATGCGCCATAACTGAAATTATCTTCAGCTCCCATAAACTGTATCAGCTTAACGTCGTGACCCATAGTTCCCAATCCCGACTGTAATTCTGCCATCATCTCGGCATCCAGTACGTTGATTTTAGGCGCATTCAGGACAAACCGAACCACCTGCCCATCAAAAAATGACTCTGTAATTACTTTCTCCATGATTACCTAGCTAGAATCACATTAAAGGCTGTAGGGTATCTCAGTTTGACCTCAAGATAAAGAGGCATCTGCTTCAAAATCACCATCGAGTGTGGTGGCGGTTCCATCGTAGAGATGAGGATAATGTTTTCGGAATGTAGCAATCATCAGTTTTCGGGGTAAGTCGGCATAGTGACCTAGATCCTGCAAGTATTCCATATGGCGTTGACCCTGAGAATCGTATTCATGAAATATGGAATCGTTCTGTCCGTCAAATTCCAGAGGCTTGACGTCAAAACGCTGGCAGAGGGAGAGGTTGAAGGCAGGCGTTGCCTTCACCCAGCGCCCCTCAAGGTAAAGTTCTGTGAAACCGTGAAAGGCGAAAACATCGCTCCTCATGTACTGGTTAAGGCGCTCTGTGGTTAGGTGGTTGCGTACGTTAGCATATCCGAGGCGACTGGGGATACCTACCACCCTTGCAGCGGCAGCCAGTAGGTTAGCTTTTACTATGCAGAATCCTCTGCCCTTAGCCAGAACAGAACTGGCAGTCAGAGCTTCAGGAGCTAAATCGATGTTGTATGGGTCGTAGCGAATTGTATCTCGCACAGCGTAGTAGATACTGACTGCTTTCTCTCTCTTTTCCGCCGATCCAGAGCTCACCGCCTGAGCAAATTCAACTACTGCAGGAGCATCACTATCGACAAAACAACCTGACCGAAGGTACTGTTTAAATTCAGGCTTGAAAAACTCAGTCATGTAAGATTACCTGGGTAATGTCGTTTAATTTCAATTGTTGTTCTCCATGAATTTTTGCAATCTATCTTCTAAAACAGGGATGTCTTCGGAGTCCACAAAAGATATGCAGATTCTCAACCCTTCGTGCCTATTTGAACCGGTCGATTTTAGAGTAATTGTGGAAATTCCATACTTCAACAATTCTATCATCAGGTTATTCCCGTCATAGCCAGGATAGGACATTGTAAGATAGAACCCGTCTCCTACCGGTTCATCCATATCCTTATCATAAACTTGTTTAAAACCGTATTTCAGGAATATTTTTCTGACATGGCTTGCCCTTTCTCCATAAATTCTAGTAGTGTCTATAAAATTGAAATCACCTTTGGTCGCACTTTCAAGCATTTTTGATAGGGCATATTGTGCAGTGTGACTAGTTCCCGCGGTCGTTACGTACAAGCCCCCAAGGGAAAACGCGTGGCCGAATCGGTTTCTTCCACAAAACCTTTTCAAACCCTCGAATTCCTGTTCGGTAAGCTCAGGGGAGATGACTGCGATCGCACATCTTGACCCAGGTAATGAGAAAGCCTTGGACGCTGAGATTAACGTGATCCAGTTGGTACCGAATTTGCCAATCGAAGGTATGTATGGTTCTGAGTACGGTACAGAATAGTCCTTTCTGAAATCCATTCCTAAATACGCGAGGTCCTCAATTGCCAGTATCTGATTATCGTCACATATTCTGGCTATTTCTTTTAATTCTTCTTTCGTTAAACAAGACCAGCTGGGATTGTTTGGTGATGACCATAGAATTCCCCCAATATCTCCCTTAGAAATTCGTTTTTCTACCGCATTCACTAGTTCAGATCCTCGATTATCATACATTTCAATTCCATCACTTTCCAATCCGAGAAACCGGGCCTGATACCTACTTACTGGAAAGGTTGGGTCAAGATATAATATAGTATTCTTTCCCGGATGCATATTTCCCGCGAGTGCTTGAGAGATGTATCCACCTTGCAATGATCCACTTGTAGGCACTACATGTTCGGGCTTCACATCCAAATCCAAAAATGCCTTGACAAAATCGCTTCCAGCTTTTTTTAATTGTGGGATTCCATCAAATGGCGGATACGTACCTTGTAAACCGTCATCTATAGCCTTCTTCTCAGCCTCCCTTGCGATATCAGGAGCAGGAATGTTGGGAATGCCCATTTCCATCCTTACAAATTCGATTCCGTATTCTTTACTTATAAGAGATGCCAAATGACTTGTCTCACGGATTGACAAATTGTTAGAGTCGTACCCAGCTTCGTCAAAAATCTTGGACAGGGTCCCTTCGGGTATCGGTACTGATTTTGTCAAATGTCACACCTCAAATCATAGTTATCCAAATCCTCTGCTTTTTCCTCTTCACGTTCATCAATACGATTTTCATCATTCATGATGACTACGTGAGGTTTCCAAGATTCCTCCGAATCTATTTCTGCAAATGTAGCAAGAATAACTTTGTCTCCTGAATTAGCAAGATGTGCTGCTGCACCATTCACACAGATTATACCTCTATCTTCTCCTTCATATTTCATGACGTAGGTGACCAGTCGAGTGCCTTGTGTTATGTTCCACAGGTGTACTTGTTCATGAATTCGAAATTTGCCCAAATCAATCAAGTCCTGGCTTAGCGCAACAGAACCCACATAGTCTTTGAGAGCGTGTGTTACTACCGCATTGTGCAATTTAGATTTCAGAACTGTTATACTGTGAGACACCGTTGTTTACCTAGGGGGTGGTAAATATTGACAATCTTGAAATAGGAACTTTCAAGGCTTGAAAAACTCAGTCATGTAAGATTACCTGGGTAAAATTGCCTTGAGCATATCGCCATCCCATGGCAGCCCTTCAGCCAGCATCTGCCGTAGCTTGATGAAGTCCACTTCGCGGTTTCCTTTCTGACCCTCATTGAATGCCCTGAAACCAGCCTTTGCTTCTGTCATCATATTTAACGCCAGCCAATCGCGGTTGCTCTCCTTGTTTCTGTCCCAGTGTTCCAGCTTTTTCTTGCGGACGGAGTTGAGGGTTTTACTCAAGCAATTGGGGAATGTCAACATCAGTTTAGTACACATTTTTTCCACGGTACTGTCAAGCAATGATAGATCTATTTCACCCTTTTTCAGTATTGCTTTTGCTTCGTCCAGCGCTTTTCCTTTTCTGGGGAGGCCAAAGATGATTTCACCCTTGCACTTGCTGATCCATCTATCTGTTCTGACTAGTGGGTTTGGAATGAACTTACCGTCAACTTTCAGAGCAGGTACTATTTCTGACAGTAATCCATGCCGTAGTGCTTCGTGCGCGCTCCATGGTTCGCATACTGTACAGGAAAGCATTGCCAATTCCGCACCAACAAACAGATGCAGAAAATCAGTTGAGCCACCGTCGGGAGCGCTACCATGCTTCGGGCCAGCCTGCCCGAAACGGGCCAGGTCCTGTGCAATCGAGAAATCACAAGCCATTCCGATTTCCTGACCGCCGGCGATTCGCATTCCATTCACTCGATTGATTACGGGTTTGTCACACATCAGAATAGCAGAAACCATGTCGTTGAACAGACGCATATATTGTTTATATTCTTGTGGATTGCCTGCATAATACTCAGCATATTCTTTTGTATTTCCGCCAGTACAGAATGCCGTATCGCCTACAGCTGAGAATACAACTGCAACAACACTGCGGTCATTGGATGCCGCTCGAAATGCCAAAATAATCTCCTTCACGGCCGCGGTTGTGTAAGAGTTATACTGCTCAGGATTATTCAGTAAAATCCATGCATTGTTCAGTCCATTAACCGCCTTTCCGTCATTGTCCAGACAGGGGCGTGACTCATAGATTATTTCTTTGAAATTTGTTTCGACCAGATTGTGACTTGCCAAGTTGTTATTCATTTTTTGCTCCAATTATTTTGTCTGTTGTTCATTTTTTGTTCCTATTCAAAAATCTGGAATCATCACCGAACGTCTGCTTAATTGGTGTTCCAAGGTCTTTTTAAAGATTTCGTTGATTTGCGACATGGGAAAGGTTTCAGTAAATGGTTTTATTTCAATTTTTCCCTCATCGACTAGTCCCAGAACGTTATTGTATAATTCAGGCTTACATCCCCAAGTACCAATCAAGGTTGCATCAAACGCCATTAGGTTGCTAAGACGCACTTCTAGTTTGTCCATGGTGAAACCAACAATAGATAAGGTACTAGCAATCCCCATCAGTGCAAATGCCAACTCTTGACCTGCTCTAGTTCCAGACATCTCGTAAATTTTCCAGCGATTGGGTGGTGCACCCATCTCTTGACATTTCTCCTTTACAGCCTTTTTTATTTCTCTTATACCCATGTCAGATATATTCAGTGTCTGCCCTATACCTATTTGGCCGAGTTGATCCAGTTTTTCCTGTGAGATGTCCAGTGCCAGTACTTTTCCTCCGAAAACACTTGCAAGTTGAGCCCCATAAATCCCTACACCCCCAACTCCAATTATGATTGCAAAATCACCTTCCTGGATTCCACTCTTTAGCATCACCTGATAAGGTGTTGAAATGGCATCGGCAATTACAGCAAGTTCAGGAAGACTGTGTTTTGACAGAACGGAAACAGGTACTTCTGCCAGATACTGTGCTGGTACCACTGTATGACTCGCAAATCCACCATGAAAATCATTTCCTGGCATTTGCTGTTTTTGACAAATATTACTTCTCCCCGTCTCGCAAAGATCACATCCCCCACATGGCATCACTGCAGGGATAATAACCGGCTTGCCAATAAGGTCAGATACTCCCGCAACAACAGTCCCGCTGATTTCATGCCCTAGGACTAGGGGAATCTCATGACGGGTAGGGACCCCATAATGCCAGAAACTCAGATCCGTATGACACACGCCACAGCCAGCTACTTCCACGAGTACCTCATTCTTTTCTAACTTTTGGACCGGAATCGTTCCTAGCTCAAAGGGCTGGCTTTTAGCAACCATTTGCCATGCCTTTATTGTATTCATATCATTCCTGACTTTGTCTTTAATTAGTATTAGCGTCGTTTGAGCACATATAACGGATATATCTAAGTTTCAGGAACATTCTTTCTGTGCCAGAACAGATGCGCCTAATGCAACCGCAAATTGGGGATTGGGCGCGGTTTCCACCTCAGCCGAAAATTCTTTCGTTAACAGTTCCTGCAGGTATGGATGAAATGCTATTACACCTCCACAAAGAATTACAGGAATATCGGTTTTGACAGGAAGTTTTCGGATCCGGTTTACGATTGACAGATATATTCCCTTGGATATTTCCTCGATGGGGATATCATTGAATTTCCATCCTAGAATCTCTGATTTGGCGAATACTGTGCAGAAACTGTTGATTATCTTCGAGCCGGTGGCCAACTGGGCAAGTTCGCTCATTTCATCAATTTTAAGTTCGGCCCTCTCAGCAATTTCAGTGATAAAGGTCCCTGTACCCGCAGCACATTTATCATTCATGTGGAAATTAATTACTTCTCCCGACGGTCCACTCTCTATAATTTTAATATCTTCGCCACCAATATCAACGATGCATTTATGCTTAGGGTATGGCACAGATATTCCTGCCGATGCACAAATCAATTCCGTTTTTTTCACATCCCCCTGAAAACTATCTCGACCGTATCCAGTTGTACAGACTCCATTGATTGAGAATTGTTCTTTTATTTTAGACAACTGGCTCTTGAATAGATTCTTGTTCCTGCTTAGTGAAGGAATTACACTTTTGATTACCAAATCATTTGAACCGTTCGTGACAACAAACTTTGTGTAAGAGGAACCCAAGTCTATGCCAAGATGATGTTTATCCATTTTCTTTCTTTTCTTGAAGATGGATTAGCGCAGTAACGGCACGATTCAGCGGTGTGTCTATGCCATGTTTTAATCCATACTCCAGAATTTTCCCATTTAGTCGGTCAATTTCGGTCATTGCCCCATTCTCGATATCGATTAGCATAGAGGGCTTGTGATTGCCTGCCTTTTCCAGGTAAAGAATACAATCTCTTCGAAAACCATTCCGTATCTCTATCTTTTCCTTTTCCGCAACCATGATAGATTCATCAATGATTCCTGCGACTAGATTCTTTGTTTCAGGAAAAGTCATCACCTCTTTCATAGTGCAATGTGATATGGCGCATAAACAGCTCAATGAAGCATTCAAAATGGATTTTTCCCAGACATAATTCCTTATCTTATCCGGTCCCGAAATTTCTGTCTTCAGTTTCACAGAATTCAATAAATTTCTAATTGCTTCTGAAATCTCTTTTCCATTTGCTGTTAAAGCGGCTATGTGATTAGGCGGATGGAAAAAGGTCACTTTGACCGTATTCAAATTTTTCATTTCACCTGCATAATTTATGACCATCCGCAAGGTTCTATCTTTACCGAAGGCCTCTGCAGCGATTAATTCGTTATCAATGCCATTCTGAGCACACATGACAAACATTTTTCCGGAATCAATCCGAGTTAATTGCTCAACAACAGCATTTAGTGCTGTGGTTTTTACAGATATTACAATCACGTCTAGGTCATAATCACCCAGTTCAGAAATAGTGCAGCAGACATGGTTGATG
The DNA here is from genome assembly GCA_030748895.1 of Candidatus Poseidoniia archaeon. Lineage (NCBI taxonomy): Archaea > Methanobacteriati > Thermoplasmatota > Candidatus Poseidoniia > Candidatus Poseidoniia archaeon. The sequence goes on along the minus strand of JASMLC010000005.1, from coordinate 60,325 downwards.
CTTACATGTTTGTTGATTGTCTTTGTCAGTTTAATGCCGGATTTTTTTATCACATCAATTTTTTCAGTTATAAGGTCACACACAACTACCATTGCTCCAGCTTCAATTAGATGGGCTGCTAATGTGAGCCCGGCTGGTCCTCCACCGATTATACCTATCCTTAATTGAGCATCAGATATCTTCACTATATTTCCTTCCATAATTTAATCTATTTCTTGAATTTCAGTTGTTCGATGAATGTTTCAAGTTTTGTTCGTGTCTGACCATCGGAAAAGAATCTCAAATCCACTAAGTCTCCATCGAAGGATATGCTATCCTTGCCTGTAGCTTCTTCAACTCGTTGAGGCAAGCCAAAACGACTGTTCGCGTTGTTGAAACAAGTTTTTGAATCGTGAAATACGACGCCGTCAACTCTGAAGGTTTTCATCAAATTCTTCATCACTTCTAGCTTTGCATTTTCTCCCCTGTTAATGAAAATTTGAGTATACGCATAAGCCATAGATTCCAAAGGCCTTTCCGGGTCAAAATCATCGAATACCCAGCTATTGCAGTAGGTTGAGGCCACCACAGCAGTATTATTTTCGGCGAAAAGCTCGGCCAGGTTTCTTAAACGTCCCCAGACCGGCATGCCTTCCCAGTAAATTCTCACTTTCTCATCAGGGACGGCACCTTGGTTTCTTGCAACTAATTCCTCAAGTTCCGTCAACGCTTCTCTATAGAAATCAACACATATCTCCGTTCCACGCAGGATAACAATAGGAGCCATTAAAATACATCCATCAAAAAATGTTAGTGGTGCTGGCGTCTGGCTCGCAGTTTCCAGCATTTTTTTCCAGAGTTTCGAACCTTCAAAACTCAGTGCAAGTGTCTCCGACAGTTTCTGATAATCCAAAGGTTTTCCAATAATTTCTTCTCCAACGGAAATCAGACCCCTTAATTGAGCCGTTACATTATCTACATCAGCTTCTGAAACTTCCTCTAAATAGCGTGGCGGATATATTCCGACCACAGGACAGTTATATTCACGACCAAAAAAGTTGAACCATTCGGACACTTCCCTGCACTGATTTGTGTTGTACACTATAATATCAGGTTCGGGAATGGATTTCAGACCATACACTTTTGTCAGGGGAGTCTCTTTCATCAACCAAGCACCAATGTCTGCCGTAAGATAGGAGCAGATTTCACCGTCAAAACCTGCCTGATGAGCACGTGGAATGTATTTTTCAGCTGTGCGTGACGCTCCCAGAAAGGCACCATGATTTTCTGGGAAATACACCTCAAATCCAAGAGCCCGCAGTATCTCCGCCGGCCCAGCACTAGTGCACCAAGCTATCGGAGATTTCATTCCCGTATAGTAATCTTTCAGAACTTCTTTCAGTCTTTTTTGTGATTCGAGTCTAGCCATTTTCTATTCCAGATTAATCACATATGCCTTTTTAGATATTGGTTTTTCAGATTCGTAGAGAGAGGCGATATCATCTTGAAAGATATTCTCCACTACTTTTGGAGAAAGCTTCATTGAAGGAGTCAGTTCTTCATTCTCGATAGTCAGTTCATAGTCAAGTACCAACGCTTTTTTGTAACGAGCATATTTCGGTGTAATAGCCTGGTTCCATATCTTTAGACATTCGCTTAAACACTTTAAATATTCCAGCATATTTGATGGGCATTGACACCTATCGCATAACATAGACTTATCAGGTTTTTGGGAAAACACATTCTTATTTGGGAAAAGAAGAATTACTGGATAATCACGGTTGCGACCACTCAAAAAGGTGTGCGATAGATATGCACAATCCTTTGAAATCAGATTTTCAACTTCCGTGGGGACCACGTTTTCACCATTAATCAACTTGAATATCCTGCCTTTCCTGGAGATGAGTTTCAGGCCAGTGTCTGTGTATTCCCCTATGTCGCCTGTGTGAAACCATCCACTTTCCTCGATCACTTCAGTAGTGGCTTCAGAATTGCTGTAGTATCCGGCCATTACATTCGGACCTTTAACCAGTATTTCCCCATCAGAGGCAATTCTCACAGATACACCAGGAATCGGCTTGCCCACAACCCCAGTTTCTCTCTCAATATTTGGGTCAGTCGTGGTACAACAGGGAGAAGTTTCAGTCAATCCCCATCCCTCGATGACTGGCACTCCATAGTTTGCAAAGAGATCAGCTATATTTTTGGGCAGGGCAGCTGCTGCCGTAAAGACGAAACGTAGTTCATCATGAAAAATCGTTTTCTCTATAGCCGGATCTTGCGTGGCCCTGATAGCGATCTCTTGGTAAATACGAGGGACGCTGAAAAATACCGTTGGCCGTACATGGTTCCAGTTTTTTAAAAGGGTACTAATATCTTTACCATATCCATTTTCAAGAGATAGAGTTGCCCCATTCACAATTGCAGCGAATTTCTCAAAAATTCCGCCAAAACTATGGTGCCACGGAAGGTAGGACAGGAATCTGTCTTCTTGATTCAAATCCCACAAGGCCTTCATAGCCGCCTGCTGCGATAGAATATTTCCGTGAGTCAACTGTACACATTTGGGCCTTCCCATAGTACCGGAAGTGTACATCATCAATGATACAGTGTCAGCCGGGATATCTAACCCGGTAACATCCGTAACGCCAATATAATGAGAAACCATATCCCCGAAAGAGATGGAGTTTGAACCAAATTTTCCTTCATCGCCAGAAAAATGAATGATTTTTCGCAATGATTCGGGAGTCTTGATTTTTGCATATTGAATATTATCAGCTACTGCTGCAAATGTCGGGTTACAAAAATCCAGCAGACGATTAGCCTGATCATCTGGATACCCTGCAAAAATGGGAACTGAAATAGCACCCATAGCCATAACAGCCAACTCCAGTTCTAGCATTTCCTGGCAATTGCGCGATAGAATGGCAATTCTATCACCCTGCTTAAGCCCCATGGAACGTAGATATTCTTGAATAGCTGAAATATCTCTAACAAATTGAGACCAGGTTAATACTTTATATTCACCATTTCTTGGTTCTTGATAAACGGCTGAGCTTGAAAAATTTTCGCCATTTTGATTAAGCATTACCGCCAGATTCTGCGGAAATTTCATTAAATCAATTTCGCTCTTATATATTTTATCTGCTACTTCCATTTAATCAATTAAAATGATTGAACAAAATTATCCAGTTGCTCAGTGATTTTTGCTTCATCAAAGAATCGTGCATCTACCATATCTGCCTCAATCATTACAGTGGGGATCCCTGCCGCTTCATATCCCGGAAGTCGGCGTTTAACATAACTGTTCCAAATGCTGCAACTGTTGTTCCAATGAGCAACAATCCCATCTGCCTGATATTCCTTGACCATATTGATGGTCCAATTCAAAATCCAGTCTTTTGAACGATTCATGGTATTCCATGCGTATCTTCTCACTAGAGAGTCCATTGCATGATTTGCGTCAAAATTGAACCACCAACTATGTGTGTATGTACTGGCTACAAAAGCAACATTGTTTTCTTCGCAGTATTTTGCCAGCCAGTTTTTTCGCGGCCAGATGGGGATTGCGTCCCAGACAAGTCTTATTTTTTCATCGGGCACCGCTTGGATTCCTTTTTCAATTCTTTCCTCCAGTTCAGACAGAAGCGAGCGGTAATAATCCGTACAGATTTTTGTTCCTCGTGCGACTACAATTGGTGCCATAGCAGTAAAAGCATCAATATTGGTCCATGGTGTCGGTTTTCTTTTCGCTAGTTCAAGACATTTCTGCCATAATCGATTGGCCTTGTCTGCTTCTTCTACAATTTCATTTAGTTTTTCTTCATTATAGTTCAATTCAAAACGGTCACATATTTCCTTTATGTGTTGTTCGATTTTCTCTTTAAAATGCTGTAATTCCTCTGGTGAATGCTCTTCTTTTCTTACCAGAGGCGGTGCCCGCAGTACATAATGAGGGACATCTTTGTTTTGCTGTGAAAATATTTTCTGGACCTCATTGCCCCACCGTTCCACAACTGAACATTGGCTGTTGCAGGCATAAAACATATCCGGTTCGGGGAGGCCGTGGATGGGAGAGGCTACATCTCCTAGGAGTATCCCGATATCACTGAGGGCATATTTACATAGTATGGGTGAGCTTAACCCACTTGCCTCAGATAATTTGATAGAATCTTGGCTGTACGGATTGTCAGGGTTTCTATCAGGAGATAGGGCGCCCAGTATTGCAGCATGGTTTTCAGGGTATACAGGGATAATATCCATTGCCATAAGGACTTCAGTGGGGGCAAATGCGGAACACCAAGCTATTTTTTTCCCGCTGGCCTTCACATCATCATAAAATGCGAATATGTCAAATACTGTCTTTAATCCTACCATTTTTAGTTCCTGATTTTTTGCAGATTACCGAACCCAGATTGTTTTCATTTCGTCACCACAGCCGGCTAAACAAGCATCACAGGAAGCTCCCATGGGTTGGTCCTCCTTTGCCATTGATTCTAAATGAATTTTCTTTCCCATAGACTCAAACAGTTCGCATGCTTCAGTCAAACGTGGTTCCCCACAGGTAAATTGCCTTGCCCATCCTTTCGCCTTTAATCTCTCGTCTCGCGGAGAATCTGCCATGCCGCAAAGTTCGCTCATGCAGATGCCCCCACTTTCTCTAGGCGTTGTAGGGCCAGTGTTGCAGCACCGAGCGCGGTCGTGAACTGAACCATGTCTCCGTCAGGTACATTGATTTTTTCATCTACGTTTTCTGTTAGTACATTCACCATCGTCCCAAATCGCATAATACCACCAGTAAGTGTGACCTGTGATTCCATTTTGACTCGTTTCAATAACTGTATTGCACGTTTTACCAATGAGGTCATTGCTCCAAACATGATATCTGAGGGTGCTGAGCCCAAAGACAATTGATTAATTACTTCAGACTCCGCGAACACGGCACAAACTCCAGATATGGGAACTTGCTCCTTTGATGTATCAACGAGGGGGCCGATTTCCTCTGTTCCATATCCCATATATCGGGCTGTTTTTTCGAGAAACGCTCCCGTTCCGGCTGCACATTTGTCATTAAGGCGGAAAGACCTGACTTTTACTTTTTCATCTAGGCGACTGGCCTTCATAGTCTGCCCGCCGATATCTAGTACAGTCCGGGTTTCAGGGAAGAAAAAATTTGTGCCCCGCGCTGTAGCTGTTAAGTCAGTGACTGTAATGTCTCGATAAGGTACCATATGTCGGCCGTATCCCGTTGAAATGGCATATCCGATCTTTTCTTTGGCCAGACCCGATTCTTTCAGAACTTGATCGAATACCTTTTCGGCTGCCTTATCCAATTTGAAACCAGTTTGTACCATCGCTTTTCCAATCACCTTTTTTTCAGGGGAAAGAATCACAGCCTTGGTGTATGTAGAACCCACATCTACTCCAATGACATGTTTCATGTTTCACCTACAGGTATTCGGCTTTCCATAATGTGATCCATAGCGAATAGTGCAGCTCCCAGAGCTCCCATGTAATGTGATTCATCACTCACGTTCATTTTCATCCCAAGGCCTGCAGTCAAGACTTCAACCATACCAATATTTTTCGCCACGCCACCTGTAAAAGTAATTTCATCGTTAAATCCGACCCGTCTTAATAAAGCAAGTGAACGAGAGGATATCGATTGGTGGACACCTAACAGGATGTCCTCAATTTTCTTGCCTTTGCCAAGCCAGGACAACACTTCCGATTCCGCAAACACAGTACATGTAGTGCTAATCTTAACTGGTTTTTTTGATTTCAAGGCTGTGGGGCCTAGTTCATTCAGGGGAATATCTAGAGCCATGGAAGCTGCTCCCAAGAAACGGCCAGTACCAGCAGCACATTTGTCATTCATACAAAAATCTACAATTTCGCCGATTTCACTAACACTGATTGCTTTAGTATCCTGTCCACCCATATCTAGAACCGTCCTTGTTTCTGGGTACATATGCACGGCACCTCGGCCATGGCAACTGATTTCCGTAACCTGCGTATTCCCAAATGTTACTTTATACCGCCCATAACCAGTTCCAATGACATAGGCAACTTCTTCTTCCCGACGTTTGCTCTCATTCAGTGCTTTGAAGTATGCCTTCTCGGCAGCTTGTACCACGTTAGCACCCGTATCAATCAATGCCCTGCCGATGATTTTCAGGTCCTCATTGATAATAACAGCTTTTGTTTGTGTAGAACCCACATCCACTCCAGCAGCTAATGCCATATTATCCTCCTCCCTCTACTGTAGCCCTTGCCTTCCGTGACGCCAATCCCTCAAAAAAAGCATCAATACGGTTTTTCATCTGGGCTTCTCCGACAACTCTTGAATCCATCATGTCTGATTCAATAAATAGACTCGGCAAATTACTTTTTTCCATTAACATGCGACGATTGTCTGCCATACCTGTCGAAGTCGTTCTACAACTTTTTATGGGGTGGTACACCACGCCATCGACATTGAACTCATCAGATTGTGCAAGAACCGTAAGTTCGGGGTGAAACATAGAATCCATGGCGTCACGAACACTAATCAACACACCTTCCGCCAGCGAATCAAAAGGGTCGTCCAAATCATACTGTACGCCTATATTCGTCCCACCTGAAGCGAACCAGAGATAGGATGACATGACAAACGACCCACCCCATTTCGTGAACATTTCATTGAAACGTCTGAAGATTGGATAACAAGGAACACCAATGAAACTCAATCTATATTTCTCATCGGTAAGGGTTCCTATGCCATTTGCAGCCATATACTCCATTTCTTCTACCAGCCTTTCAAAAAACCGGGCTCCTTCGGGAGTCCCTCGAAACACATTGGACATCCCTAGATATACAGTTCCATCAGTAAGGGCATTGAACAAAGAAGGGCTGCTCTGATTCAGTTCTAGTACTCGTTTCCAACAGCGACTCATTGTGTTAGCGTGTCCTAGAACTTCCCTGAGACGATCGACATCGAATTTCTTTCCTGTTATCTCCTCACACGTTTCTATCAGTTCTTCAAGTTGAACTTTTACATATTTCTTTTCTCGCTCAAATTGTTCATCTCCCGGCCAGGTCCTCGTTCCCGCTTCACGCGTTGCTGGCACATCTATTGAAACCATGGGAATGTCATAAATCCGCTCCCAGATTTCAGCCCATTTGAAATATGTATTACAGGCATTGGTCAGTACGGCAATTCCTGGCTTGGGTATGCGTCCCATGGGGTGATTCCCATTCTGCATTTGCATTGCAAAATCCGCTTTAACGTATCCGCAAATATCTGGAGAATACCCATAATCCTCTGCTGTATTCAGAAAGTCGTCTGCTACATGGCGAACAGCAGTCTGTAGAGAATTAATTTCTGGAAACACCATAGGCATATCAAATACACGGAGTATTTCTGCAATGCTGCCCATGACAAAAACATAGGCTGCAGTCTCGTCATCTTCGGCCTTCTGCGTCAAATCCTGAAACCAGTCTCTAAAAAGAGCAGCCCCTTCCCGGGTACCACGACCTACTATATCTTTTTTAGTTACATTATTCATTTTCACCTCAATCAAACATCAGGTTCTCTACGAACGTTTCTAGCTGAATCTCCAAATGGTCAAAACTGGACATATTTTCCTCAAATTCGCTCACAAAATAGGGGGTGTCATCCTTTTCGAGCTCCTGAGTATAAGTGACCTGTTCCTCTAGACCAGGTTCGCACATTTTTGCTGCAGTTATAATCACAGCTTCTGCATCCGTATTTTCAAACCTTTCTCTCAACATCTTTTCTTTCGGTTTACGCAAATCATGTTGCACGGGGCTGTAGGATGAGTTATTGATATAGGCTTCAGCCATCGCCTCTAACGGATTATCACCAGCATCAATATCTTCGAGTATGTATCGCATTCCAATTAACAGGTCATCATCAACTACGTAACATGACCTGCCGATAGTCCTCAACATGTCCAGTGGTGGCTGTTCACAGAAACCACCTTCAAAAACAACCCGAATGCGATCCTGTTCACGGGCATCTCTCTTCTCAATTAGAGGAATTACTGCTTCGAGTAATTCATTATGTTCTTCCCGTGGAATCAAGCCACCTAAAGCCACTAAGACGTATGCTTCATTGATAGTAATGAGCCAAGGCCTTTCCCTTTTTATCGCATATAACTTTCGGAGTAAGGCTCGGTTTTTGTTAAAAACAGCAATAGAATTTCGCAAGTCATCCTTTGTTATTTTCCTGCCCGCAACTCCTTCGATTACACCCTGGATTCTTTCATACTCTTCTTTCAGATATTGAACGGAATGACTAGAGTTCGGGTTCTGGGGAAGATAAAGAATTTGGCAAGGGTAATCAAAATTCCGCCCCCAAATTGGGGCCAGATTTCGGGCGGCATCACAAATAGGATGTGTGACGAACATATCTATTTCCACCCTGCCGGAAAGGACCTGTTCCAGATTTGTTTTCAAAATCGAACATAAAAAGGATCCAAATCTGCTATCTGCTTCACGGGGTTCCACAGAAGCTCCAAACATCTTCATAGGCAGCATGCCAGCAGCATGGGCTATTTCTTCTGGGAAATATACCTGGAAGTGGCCCAGTACTTTTCCGCCCGCTTCCCGCCAGCGTTTAACCGTTGTTACTTCGATATCTTCTATGGTTTCCTGACAGAGCCACAGAATTTCTTCCAGTGGCTGATTTCCCCATCCTTCGAGCGTTTTTGGTCTATCCATACCTTTCCTGCAATGTATCGCAATATATATAATAGACCTACCGCCCTAAATCGGGTAGCGTTACCGCACCCAGCACCGCCTCTCCCCGTCACTCTATGACATAGTCAAAGTCCATTCGGGGCGATGCAAAATGTATCTACGATTGTCTATATATAAACTGCCAATATCCACAGTGCCCCAACCTATTTTAACCCTAGGTCGGCGCCCGTCAGGTCTGCACCCTCCATGTAGGCCCCCTCTCTTCGATAGAGTCTCCAAATAAAGAACCCATAATTGAATCATTCCATCACTGTCTTACCTGTTCAAGTGCATCATATTTCGGAACGATATCCTTGTACTTCGACCGGAATTCTCTCAATGATTTGGCATGAGCCCGCACTTCTTTCCTTGAAATGACCGTAGAGGGCGAAGGCGGTCCGGGAGCACCATCCTTCACGAAGGAGACGCTCCTAGATTTGGAATGTTTGCAACCATCTTAAGTTGTTTGTGGGTCAGACTTAAAGTGGTAGCCCCGCCCGGATTCGAACCTGGGTCACAGGCTCCAAAGGCCTGCATGCTGGACCGCTACACCACGGGGCTGCCTGCCGTCGAGCAGGCGCTGGTTATAGAAGTGCTCCCGCGCAAGCGTTAAAACTTGCACTCTGCGTGCGCACAGCAGTCAACATGGGCGAAGCAGCATCGAAGAGCTCGGTCAGGAAATTCATGGATGCGATTTCCAGCCATTACGAGGGGCTGGGCTATCCACTGGTCTGGAGCGAGGAGGAGGACGAGGGCGAGATGCTGGAAATCCAGTTCAAGTCCGAGTCGGGTTACTTTGTCTCGGCGCGCTTCGTTCCGCGCGAAGACTACATAATCCTGAAGGACGAATGGGGCCGTGAGTTGAAGCTGCGTCCGACGCGTGGTAACCTGAAGCAGGTCAAGGGCTGGTCCAAATCGCGCGAGTGAGTCGCGCCCGTACGTAGTCTATTGCGGCAGCCGGCTCATGCTTTCGATGCCGGGGCGCGGGATGACCTGCAGGTCCACCGCGGAGCCGTCGTCACCGAAGCTGAAGACCCACGGCTCGCACCAGCCGATTTCGGTCTGCAGGATTTGTGCCGGGCTGTAGTCGAGAAGATGCATCACGATGGCGCGAATCGAGTTGCCGTGCGCGCTCACCAGCACGTTGCGCCCCGCCATGATTTCGGGCAGGATGCGGTCGCGCAGGTAGGGAATCGCACGGTCGGCCGTCTCCTTCAGCGACTCGCCGCCCGGTGGCGCGATGTCGAAGCTGCGGCGCCACTGGTGCACCTGCTCCGTTCCGAAGCGTTCCGCGGCTTCGGCCTTGTTCTGCCCGATGAGGTCGCCGTAGTTGCGTTCGTTGAGCGCCAGGTCGCGCTCGACCGGAATGCCTTCCTGCCCGAGACCGGCGAGCAGGACGTCGAGCGTATGCTGCGCGCGCACCAGCACCGACGTGAAGGCGATGCCGAACTCCATCCCGCGCAGTAGCGGCGCCGCCTGCTCTGCCTCCGCAATGCCCTGCGCGTTGAGCGGCACGTCCTTCCAGCCGGTGAACCGGTTCTGGTCGTTGTAGGTTGAGAGCCCGTGACGCACCAGTACAAGTTTTCCTGGAGTCACGTAAATTCCTCCAGCGTCGTTTCCCCCCGGTCGGGGAGTGCTTGTGCAGGTATTCCCAGCCGTTTACGGATTTCGCGCGCCAGCTCGCTCTGCGCGCCATGGACTGTGTAGACCTGCTGCGGCGCGCACGCCTCGACGAAGTTGAGCAGCCCGGTGAAGTCGGCGTGGTCGCTCATCGGGAACCCCGCGTCGACACCGCGCAGCGCCCACGGCGCGAAGGCGCACCAGCCGGAGACGCGCGCGGTGTGCGCGCCGCGCTGCCGCAGCTCCAGCACCACCGCGTCGGGGCGGCGGCCGCTGGTCGCGGTCGTCGATGTCACGAGCATCCCCGGCGCGGCACGCTGCTCAGGCGAGAGCGCCGCGAAGCGGTCGTACTCCAGCGGTACGTCGTGCTGCACGTAGATGTCGCACACCTCGCCCACCTCGTCGGAAACCGCCGGCCGCAGCCCGACGGCGTTGGCGGCCGCGACGACCTCCTGCGCCTTGCCGAGCGTGTACGCCCCCACGATGCCGCCGCCGTTCGCGGCGACCGCCAGCATCCACCCCTGCAGGTCGCGCAGCACGCGGTGGCGCGGCGGGAGCACCTGCTCCGGCCGGCCGTAGGTCGCTTCGATGACCAGCGTTTCGCATCGCTGCGGCTCGGCGCGGCCGGCAGTGATGGTGCCGTAGGGGTTGAAGTCGCCGGTGTAGAGTACGCGTCCGCCGTCGACCGCGACCATCGCGCTGCCGATGACGTGGCCAGCGTCGTAGAATTCGACCTCGATGCCGCGCACCGCGAACGGCTCGCGGTAGCCGTGCAGTTGCGCCTTGCGGCTGCCGGTGCGCGCGTGCATCACCTCGGCCGTCGCGGGAGTCATGTGCGTCCGCGGCCGCAGGTGGTCGGAGTGCGCATGCGTCACCACTCCATCGGCGCGCCCGCGCGACGGGTCAAGGTAGACTGCCCCTTCCCCGTTGGAGACGCAGATGCCGTCATGCGCGAAGACCTGCATCACGCCTCCCGCAGCGAGAAGCCGTAGCGCGCCGGCTCGCGCCAGCGATGCCCCGTCGTGTAGCGGCAGAGCGGGCAGCGGAAGCCGATGGCGACGCGGCCGCCCGAGAGCGTCGCGTTGTGCACCTTCGCCAGCGGCTCGCGGCAGACCGGGCACGGGACTCCGGGCGCGGCGAATTCGCCGCGGTGGTGGTGGTGCCCCGACAGGTCATCCCTTTCGCGAATGCGGCGCCAGCGCTTCACGACCGGGTCGTAGCGCATGCCCATCCGCCGCAGGTCCGCTTCGTCGGGCTCGGGCGCCGCGCCGACCGAGCGGGTGCGGATGTCGAGCCTGACGCGGCCGGAGTGCACCAGCACGCGCCGCATCCGTTCGGCGCCGAGCCGGAATTCGCCGTCCTCTTCGTGGAGCCGCGCCAGCACCAGCCGCTGCATTTCGCCCTGCGTCCCGACGTGGCCCGAGGCCTCGAGCGTCGCGACCGCGGCGGCGACGATTTCGCTGTCGGTTGCCTTGCGGTACTCCATCGTGCCCGCAGGCTGCGCCGCTGCTTAAGCGTGGCGGGCGCTGAACCCGAAGCCAACCCCGTCGACCTCGAAGCGCTCCGCCCGCTTCGGCACCGCCCTGCGGTGCAGTTTCGCGTCAGTGGTGCGGGTCTCCGCCTGCACCCACTCCCAGTCGGCAGCCGCCAGTTCGGGCGTCCCGTCGGGCAGCCACACCTCGAGCGTGATGCGGTCCTCAATCGCCAAGTCGAGCGCCTTGCGCTGCGCCTGCACGCGGCGGGTGATTTCGCGCGCCAGCCCCTTCGAGAGCAGCGCGTCGTCGACCGCCATGTCGAGCACCAGCGAAACGCCTGAATCGAGCGTCGCGGCGGCGAAGCCCTCCTTCTGGACGCGCAGCAGCTCGATATCTTCGGGGGCGATGGCGTGGCCGGCCAGCTCGAGCTGGCCGGCCTCGAGCGCCGCGGCGCCCTCCTCGGGGTCGAGCGCTTCGAGCGCTGTCTTGACGGCGGGCAGGTCGCCCTTGACTTTCGCGCCCAGCGTGCCGAAATTGGGGCGCAGCTCGACCTGCTGGAACTTCCCCAGCTCCGGCGCGACCGCCAGTATTTCGACGTTCAGCTCCTCCGCCAGCAGTTCGTGGAATTGCGCGATGTCGGGGCCGCCGACAATCCAGCCGGCGCGGCACGGCAGCCGCTGGCGCCGCTGCGACTCGGCGCGCACGCGGCGCCCCGCTTCGGCCAGCGCGCGCGCCAGTGCCATCTGCTCCTCGAGCGCCGTGTCGCGCTCTGCGGACGCCGGCCAGTCGGTGAGATGCACGCTATCGCCCGTCAAGGTGTGATGGATGTGGTCGCTCATGTAGGGCGCAATCGGCGCCATCAGCCGGCAGACGGTCGCGAGCAATGTGTGCAGCGTGTGCTGGCAGGCCGCCTTGTCCTCCGATGCGGCGTCGTTCCAGAGCCGCCGGCGGGAGCGCCGCACGTACCAGTTGCTAACGTCGTCGATGACAAACTCCTCCAGCAGCCGCGCCGCGCGGTGGAAGCGCCACTGCTCGAAGAGCGCCGTATATTCCTCGACGACGGCGGCGAGCCGCGAGAGCGCCCAGCGGTCGAGCGGCGCCAGTGGGGGCGGCTCCGCGTCCGGGTCGAAATCGTCGAGCGCGGCGTAGTCGGCGTGGAAACGGTAGGTGTTCCACAAAGTCAGGAAGAAGCGCGCGAAGGTCTCGCGCAGCCCTTTGGCGTCAAACCGTAGCTCGGCCCACGGGGCGCCCGCCGTCACCATATACCAGCGCACGGCGTCGGCGCCCTCGCGGTCGAAGTGGTCGCCCGGGTTGACGATATTGCCGCGCGACTTGGACATCTTCTTGCCTTCGTGGTCCAGGATAAGGCCGAGTGACAGGCAGCTGCGGTAGCAGGGCGAGTCGAAGACCGCGGTCGCGACCGCCAGCAGCGAGTAGAACCAGCCGCGCGTCTGGTCAACCCCCTCGCAGATGTAGTCGACCGGGAAATTCGCCTCGAATTTCCCGTCCTCCGCGAAGGGGTAGTGCCACTGCGCGAAGGAAGCGCAGCCCGAGTCGAACCAGCAATCCATCACGAACGGCTCGCGCGCCATCTCGCCGCCGCACTCGGAGCAGCGCAGCTTTACCGCGTCGACGTAAGGCCGGTGCAACTCCTCGGGAACGGTGGCGGGGTCAAGCGCCAGCTCGCGCAGCTCGGCGCGACTGCCGACGCAGTGCTGGTGGCCGCAGCCGCAGCACCAGACCGGGAGCGGCGTGCCCCAGAACCGCTCGCGGCTGATGGCCCAGTCCTTGACGTTCTCGAGCCACTCGCCGAACCGCTTCTCGCCGACCCACGCCGGCGCCCACTCCACCTGCGCATTGTGCGCCAGCAGCTGCTCGCGCACCGCGGTCATGCGCACGAACCACGAATCCATGGCGTAGTAGAGTAGCGGGTGGTCGGTGCGCCAGCAGTGGGGGTAGTCGTGGGTGTAATCCTCGGTGCGGTAGAGCCGCCCCGCCTCGTCGAGCAGCGCGATGATGTCGCCGTCGCACTCCTTGACGTAGCGGCTGTCAAGGTCGGGATGCACCCCGGCGACGAAACGGCCGTCGGTGCCGACGGTGTGTACTTCGGGCAGGCCGACGGTGCGCCCCAGATTGAAATCGTCCTCGCCATACATGACGGCGGTGTGGACGACGCCAGTGCCGTCCTCGGTGGTGACGAAGTCGGCCGCGAGGACGGTCCACGCCGTTTCCGAGCCGCCCGCGTCAATCGCGCCGGGGAAGAGCGGCTCGTAGCGCCGGCCGACAAGTTCGGAGCCGGGGAATTCCTCCAGCACCTCGGCCTGGTGGCGCAGCGTCGCCTTCAGCAATTCCTTCGCCAGAATAAGTTCGTCGCCCACCGCGGCACCGCCCGGGCCGGTCCAGCCCTCGGGCGGCGCGGTGACGCGCACGCGGCAGTAGGTGATATCCGGCCCAACGGCCAGGCCAACGTTGCCCGGCAGCGTCCACGGCGTCGTGGTCCACGCCAGGATTGAAGCGTCGTCGTCGACCAGCCTGAAGCGGGCGTAGAGCGAAGCCTCGCTGACTTCCTTGTAGCCCAGCGCGACTTCGTGGCTGCTGTAACTGGTGCCGGTCTGCGGGCAGTAGGGCAGCACCTTGTAGTCGCGGTAGAGCAACCCCTTGTCGAACATCTGTTTCAGCGACCACCACGCCGACTCGATGTAGTCGTCGTGGAGCGTGACGTAGGGATCGTCCATGTCGACCCAGAACCCCATGCGCTCGGTCATCTCGCGCCACGCCGACTCGTAGGTCCAGACGCTTTCGCGACACGCCTTGTTGAACGCCTCGATGCCGTAATCCTCGATTTCGCTGCTCGTCCCCAGCCCGAGCGCTTTCTGCACCTCGATTTCGACCGGTAGCCCATGAGTGTCCCAGCCGCCCTTGCGCTCGACGTAGCGCCCTTGCATCGCGCGCCAGCGGCAGACCAAATCCTTGTAGGTCCGCGAGACGACGTGGTGGATACCCGGACGGCCATTGGCAGTCGGTGGCCCCTCCAGGAATACGAACGGCTGCGCCCCCTCGCGCTGCGCCACCTGCTGCGCGAACGTGCCCTCCGCCGCCCAGCGCGCGGCGACCGCCTGCTCGAGCGCTACCGGGTCGTAATCCCCGACGGAGTCGGCTGCCATCGCGTGCGGCAGTTGGCGCCCGCTAAAAAGCCCGCCCGAGTCTTAATCCTTTTATGGCGCCTGCCGTCCGCCGCACCGCGTGCCGGGGTGGCGTAGTTGGTAGCGCGCCGGACTCATAATCCGGAGGTCGCGGGTTCAAACCCCGCCCCCGGCACCATTACTCCCACTCGATGGTCCCGGGCGGCTTGTCGGTGACGTCGTAAACCACCCGGTTGATGTCTTCCTTGAGTTCGTTGGTGATGCGGCGCGAGATGCGCTGCTGCACTCCCCACGGCATCGCTGACGCTTGCGCAGTCATCGCATCGTAGCTCTGGACCGCCCGCACGGCAATCGTGTGGCCGTAGGCGCGGACGTCGCCCTGCACGCCGACGGTGCGCACCGGCAGGAGGACGGCGAAGTACTGCCACGGCAGCTCCATCTCGCCCGCTTCCGCGGCAGCCTCGATTTCCTGCTCGACGATGTGGCACGCCTGCCGCACCAGCGCGGTGCGCTTGCGCGTCGCCTCGCCCATCACCCGCACCGCCAGGCCGGGGCCGGGGAACGGTTGCCGCTGCGCGACCGCGACGCCGAGATGCTCCGCCAGCGCGCGTACCTCGTCCTTGTAGAGCTCGCGCAGCGGCTCGCAGAGCTGCATCTCCATATCTTCCGGCAGGCCGCCGACGTTGTGGTGCGACTTGATGGTGTCGCGCAGCCCGCCGCCCGACTCAATCCAGTCCGGCGCGATGGTCCCCTGCACTAGCCATTTCGCGTCGAAGCTGCGCGCCTCTTCCTCGAAGACGCGGATGAACTGCTCGCCAATCAGCGTGCGCTTTTGCTCGGGGTCGGTCACCCCTTCCAGCGCTGCAAAGAAGCGGTCGCTGGCGTCAACCACATAGTGGTTGACGCCCATCTCGACGAGCATGTGCCCGACCGCCTCCGGCTCGTCCAGCCGCATGTAGCCGGTATCAACGTGCACCGCCAGCAGCCGCTCGCCCAGCGCCTGCGACGCGAGCACCGCCGCCGCCATGGAATCGACGCCGCCTGAGGCGGCGATGATGGCCCGGCCGCCAACCTGCTTCTCGATGGCGGCGACCGCCTGCTTTGCGAAGCCGGGCGGGTCAAAGAATCCCATGCGCGCGCATACGGGCGTCCGCTATAAGGCTGGCTTGCGGCGGCGTCCGTGTCAACTTTTATTTATCCCTAGCCTAACTAGGTACCTAGCGTAACTACGCTGGAGAACAAAAATGTCAAAAATCATGGCCCTGTTCGCCGCCCTGCTCTTTGTCGGCACCCTTGCCGGCGCAGTCATGGCGGAAGAAGAGACCGAACGCGACCAGCCGGACCGGCTGGCGAAACTGCAGGCACACATCGAGAAGCGGCTGGCGCGACTGGCCGACTTCCGCGAGAACCTGCCGGATGACGCCGACACATCGCGGCTCGATGCGCTCAAGGAGCGACTCGAGACGCGTCAGGCGAAGCTGGCTGAATGCGCCGCTGACCGCGAGGCGTGCAAGGCAGAGCACGACGCGAAGCGCGAGGAGCACCGCGAGGCAACGCTCGAGAGGATGACTGCGCGCACGCAGGCGGCGCTGGACCGCATCGCCGAGTGCCGCGCCTCCGAGGAGTGCCCGGCGGACGAGGAGAAGCTGGCTGCCCTGGAAGAGCGCCTCGAAAACCGGCTCGACAAGCTGGAGGCGTGCAGCTCCGGCGAGGGGGAGTGCGACATGCCCAAGAAGCCGCACGGCCGCCACAAGCACCTGAAGGAGAAGCTCCGCGACCGGCTCCAGAAGGTCTGAACATGTTCCGTGCATTCCTGGTTGCCCTGACGGTGGTGCTCAGCTCGCTGGGCACCGCCGCACTCGCGAGCGGCGAGGAAATCTTCGCGCGCGACGAGTTCGAGGTGCATGTCGGCACCGTCGCCGAGCATGATGAGGCACGCGACAAGCTGGGCGAGCAGGGCGATTTCATCGCCATCCAGCTCGGCGCCGACACATGGTTCGCTGTCGTTTACGGCACCGAGGAATATCCCAACGCAATCCACATGCGTTCGTGGCAGATGCGCTACCTAGGCGGTGCGACCGTCGTCGGCCCCGAAGGCGGCGTAATCACTCCCGAGACTCCGCTGCCTGTCGTCCGCGCGAGCGGGCAGGCACTGCCGCTGCTGCTTGAATTCCAGGACAGCGGCTACGAGGCCAGCAAGTCCGGGATGCACCGTGAGAATGTGGGCGGCGGCAACGGACTCTTCGACTTCCAGCCGAAGCCCGGTTTCCACGGCGTCGGCATTCTGGATGGAGGGCTGGGCCAGCATGAACCGGTGATGAAGATGGTCAACCTGAACACCGTCTGGACCCCGGTATTCGACCCCGAGAGCGACGTCAGCATCGATGAGGAAAACCGCACGGCGCAGGTCAGCTTCGCGCTCACGGCGCGTGACCTGCCTTATATATACGTCGACGAGGACCAGCCCGAAACCCCGGAGGTGCTGGAAGAGGTCACGATTACCTTCCGGCTCACCGTCAGCCTGGTTGAGAAGAGCATTGACGTGCCGTGGTACCGCGTCACCGTTTCGCGCGATGGCGTTGAGGCGAGCGAGCGCGATGGCGAACGCACTTTCAGCGGTCGTGCGGTCGAGTCGCACCTGAAGTACGACCACTACCTCGAGGGCTGGGATTACCGCGAGCGGAGCGAGGATAGCCGGCTGATGCTGCTCACCTTTACCTTCTTCGCGACCTTCGTCCCCAACCAGGTCGCGCAGTGGATGAACCAGCAGTTCATCGACCAGCACCTGACCGACGGCGCGGGCCGCGCCGAGTTCGAGACGGACTACGAGATTGACCAGCAGACCGGCGAGGAGCGGCATTTCGCCCCCGGGCAGGATGACGAGGCTGGCGAGGACGGCCACCCCGACAAGCACGGCAAGATGAAGTATCGCGCCCGCGAGGCGTTTGAGAATCGGGTCCAGCGGCTGCGCACCAACTCCATCGAGTTCCACGACAGCTGGGACCGCGCCGGGAAACTGACCTGGGTCAGCAACGTCAGCGCTACGGTCGGCAACTCGACTACCGAACAGCCACTCTACCACCAGCTCCACGCCATGGAGGGCCTCCAGTCGTTCATGGCCAAGGAGAATCCGGACAAGCTGCAGGACATCCGCGCCGACGCCCACGTCAGTGGCATGGTGCTGCTGGGCGGTTACGTCTACCCGGCTGGCGACGCGCTGCTCCACGACCCGACCTTCGAAGTCTCGGCGCTGCTGGCCGAAATCGGCACCGGCCTGCAGACGCTGCTCGCCAAGCTTGGCCTGCTACAGCTGGCCGAGCTGGCCGCCGTGGGCGTGCTGGCGATTGCGCTCACCATCCGCGGCCGCCGCCGCACGGCGCTGCTGAAGGAATGAACAAGCGCCACTTTCCCGGCAGCGAGCGGACGACGCTCTGCGGCCATTCCGCCACCGAGCAGGAGTGGCAATGGATGCAGCGTTTCCGTCGCCGGCAGGTGACCTGCCGCAGCTGCCTGACGCGCGCCTAGCGCCGGCGCAGCCGCAGCACGAACAGTGCCGCCGCGACCGCCGCCAGTTAGACCCAGGAGGCGAACTTCTCGATGACGAGGTTCCTGATGGTCACGTCATTGGCGGAATCGACGAAGGCAAAGGATGTTACGCTGGTCTCGACCGAGTGGCCTTGCGGGTCATCGGCGAACCAGATGGTGTTGTTGTCGTAATCGAAGAACCAGCTGCCGGATGCGACTTCTTCGATGCTTCCCACGTGCAGCAGGGGTTCGTCGTTGAAGTAGAGGTCTTCAGGGCGGTCGCAGCGCGGATACTGGTCGTCGCAGACCCAGCCCTTCTCGGGGTCCAACTGGTCGCCATGGCGCGGTCCTTCCTGGGTCTGGTTCGTGCTGTACCAGAGGTCGTCGGAGCGAGAGAACTCCGTGAGCACCCGGGCTCCGCTGAGAATGGTCCCGTTCTCACCTTCGTAAGTGTCGCCAGCTCTCGGCCACAACTCCTGCATGCGATGGATGCCGGCCTTGAGCAGGAAGGTCGAGTTCGCAGGGCTGTTGTCGACGATGTACTGGATGTCCTCGCCGGGCAGGATTTCGATGGCTGCGGCGGCTTCAATGTCGGTTCCGTCATCGCCGTCGATACAGCCGGCAAATCCGGAGAGCATCAGCAGCAGCGCGACAAACGCCGTGCGGGATACGCTGTGCAAGTGGCGCGGCCACAAAAGGCTGCCGCGCCGTCAGTGCCGGCGCACTTTCTTCACGCGTCGCACAATCCGGCGCCGCGGCTCGGGCTCTCGCGGGGGCGCTTCGCTCTCGCCCCAGACGTTGTCGGGCGCGCCGGTGGCGCCGGCGTCGTCGCGCGGTGGGAAGGCGGTCGGGGCACGGTAGGCGGCGACCGTCAGCACGACCGCCGGCAACACCAGCAGCGTCGCCGCGAGCGCATAGAGTATCATCGCCGCGGTCAGGATTCCGAACTGGCTGAAGACGGTCATCGACGAGAATGAGAGCATGCCGAAGCCGGCCGCGGTCGTCAGCGCTGCGCCGGTGATGGGCGTGCCGGCGTGCTGTACCGCCGTGACCATCGCCTCCTCGGGCAGGTCGCCCTCCGTCAGCGCCTCACGGTAGCGATGGAGCAGGTGCACAGCGAAGTCGACGCCGACACCGATGGTGATGGCGGCGATGGAAACAGTAACAAGGTTCAGGCTCCAGCCGAGCGCCCAGATAGTGCCGTAGACCCACGCGGTCACCAGCAGCACCGGCACAATCGCCTCGGCGCCCTCGACCCAGGAGCGGCGCAGTGCTATGAGCAGGCCAAGGCAGATGACGATGGAGAGCGCCAGCGACTTCAGCATCCCGTCAGTCATGGTGCTCATCATCTGGTAGCGTTCAATCGGCTGGCCGTACGGGGTTGCCCCGAGTCCAAGCGCCTCCAGCGGCACCGCGTCCTCCTCCAGCTCCGCCAGCAGCACCTCGCCGCCCATGGTCCCGATGTCGGCGCTGGAGACGCGGATGAGCAGCCCGTCGGCGCCGCCGCTGGTGTCGGGCCGCACCAGCGCCCTGATTTCGGTCGGCGTCAGGTCGCCGGTGCCGTTCGCCAGCAGGATTCCGAGCAGCTGTCGCGTCCCGGCCGCGGTATCGGGCAGCCCGTCGCCGTCGCTGTCGGCCAGGCCGAGTTGCGGTGCCTCCAACGGAAACGCCTGTTGTATCACGGTTGCGATAGAGTAAACGCGCGGCTGGCCGCCCAGTTGCGCCACCTTGGAGTCGTTGGCCATCGCCGCCTGCGTCTCGAGCAGCGCGCGCATAACCTCAGGCCGCATCAGGTCATCGCCCTCGATCAGGATTCCGGCCGCCTCACCCGACGTGGTCGCGAAGTCGCGCTCGTAGATAACCCATGCGCGATACATCTCGGAAGTAGGGTCAATCAGGTCCTGCATCTCCAGCTCCTGGTCGAGCTGCACTGCCGCCCAGAGCGAACCGGCCGTCACCAGCAGCGCGACCGCAATCACCGTTAGCGGTCGCGCCTGCGAAGCGGTCGCCAGCGCGCCGAGCACTGGCGCCAGCATCGAGTTCTCCTCGAGCGACTCGAGCTCCGGGTCGAGCCAGCGGTCGAGCAGCAGCCGCGCCGCCGGCAGGAAGGTGGTGGTCAGGACGAACGCGGCGCCGATGCCGAGCGCAACGTGCACGCCGAAATCGCGAATCGCCGGCACCTCGGAAACGCGGTTGGCGCCGAAGGCGGCCATGGTCGTCAGCGTCGTCAACAGCAGCGCCGTCCCGACCAGCCGCACCGAGATGCGCAGCGCCCGCTCCGGTCCCTGATAGTGGTCGGCGCGGTAGCGATGCAGGATGTGGATGGCGTCGTCGACGCCCAGCGCCAGCACCAGTATCGGTGCGATGAAGGTATATTGCGAAAAGCGCAGGCCAAGCATCTCGCCGGCAGAGAACATCCAGAGCAGCGCCAGCATCACCGTGCCCAGGCTCAGGATGACGTCGGTGGGGCGGCGTAGCGAGAACCAGAGCAGCACCGCCATTGCGCCCAGCGTCAGCGGCAGCAGCGTCGCAAGCGTCGCCTGCGAAGCTTCCTGCATCGCCTGGTTGGGGGCGGCCATCGAGTTCAGCACCAGCGACTCGCTCTCGAAGCGGTGGAACGCGTCGCGCACCGCCAGCTCCGACTCTTCGTCGTTGTAGGCCCCCTTCTTGTCGACCGTCACGGTGACGAAAACCGACCGCGCCTGCCACACTCCGTCCACCCGCGATGGCGCGCCGAACATGCCGCCCGCCTGCGGGTCCTCGATGAGCGCGCCCAGTACCAGCTGTAGCGCCGGGTCGGGGGCGCTGTCAAGCGCCAGCCCCTGCAACGCCAGTGAGGTCGCCACGGCCGAGCCGGGCGACCGCACGACTGCGTTGGTGTCATACGCCCATGTTTGCACTTCGGGTGACGCGAGCATGTGCGTTTCGAGCCGCAGCAATTCCTGCAGCGACTCGCGCGAGAGCAGGTTCTCGCCCGGCGCCTCGACCACGGCCGAGACGTAGAACGGCAACGGGAAGTCGCCGTAGGCGACCTGCCCCGCGCTGACCTCGTCCGACGGCGGCAGGTAGTCCTCGAGCGACGTCTCGGTATCCATCGCCTGCAGCGGTTGCAGCGCCAGTCCGCTTACCAGCAGCGCCAGCAGCACGGTCGCCCACGGTCGTGCGGCGACGAGCCGCGAAAGCTCCTCCATGCGCGGCGATGCGATACTGGCAGCCATCGGGCGGCGACCGGCAGGTGAATAAAAACTGCTGGGCAGGCTGGTTTACCGTAGTTCTTGTGGAGTATGAGGCAACGCTAAATACGCCTCTAAAATGGTCTGCGTCAGTGTTCGAATTTCTGGACGGATGGCATCCGGTTCAACAAGCATTGGCTGCCGGACTTTTCACCTGGGGTATGACTGCTGCTGGTGCCGGGCTGGTCTTTTTTTTCAAGGAGGTAGACAGGAAGATTCTGGATGCGATGCTGGGTTTTGCAGCAGGCGTAATGATTGCGGCCAGTTTCTGGTCATTGCTGGCGCCGGCGATTGAACACTCGGACAGTACAGTCCTGAATGGTATCCTTCCCGTACTGGTTGGTTTCCTGCTTGGAGGCGTTTGCATGCGAATAATCGACAGGTTTCTCCCCCACCTTCATCCCGGGGCGCCTCCTGAAGAAACTGAGGGAATTAAGACCACATGGCACAGGAGCATGCTTCTTGTTTCAGCAATTACGCTTCACAATATACCGGAGGGACTGGCAGTTGGCGTTGCATTCGGTGCAGCAGCCACAGGAGACAGTTTTGGTGCCGCTATTGCCTTGGCAATAGGCATAGGCTTACAGAACTTTCCAGAGGGAGCTGCAGTTTCCCTACCCCTAAGGAGAGAGGGTCTTTCAAGGAAAAAGAGCTTCTGGTGGGGTCAGCTATCTGCTCTGGTAGAACCAATTGCCGCAGTTCTGGGCGCTGCCGTGGTAGTGTACATGGATCCGCTCCTTCCATATGCACTTGCATTTGCTGCTGGCGCGATGATTTTCGTGGTGGTCGAAGAACTGGTACCCGAAGCGCATAGAGGCGGTCATGGAGACATAGCTACAATGGGTGTAATGCTCGGTTTCTCTGTTATGATGGTGCTTGATGTCGCGTTTAGTTGATAAAATTTAGGTTAGATATGGCCGGAGAACTTTTGTGGCTGGATTTGGAGATGACGGGGCTCGATTCAAATCATCACGACATCGTCGAGATTGCGACCGTCATCACCGACGCGCAGCTCGAGGTAATCGCCGAGGGGCCGGACCTGGTGGTGCATACCCACGAGGGGCGGCTGGAGCGGATGGGCGACTACGTCCACGATATGCACCACCGCTCGGGGCTGCTCGACGAAATCCGCGCTTCGGAGCTGACGCTGGCCGAGGCGGAGCAGCAGACGCTTGAGTTCATCGACTCACACCTTCCCGCAGACTACCGGCCGCCGCTCTGCGGCAACTCCATCGGCACCGACCGGCGGTTCATGGAGGCGCAGATGCCGACGCTCGAGAACCGCGCCCACTACCGCGTCGTCGACGTCTCGAGCATCAAGGAACTGGCGTGGCGCTGGTATCCCAAGGCGATGCGGCAAGCGCCGCCCAAGCTCGAGGCGCACCGCGCGCTGGGCGACATCCTGGAGTCAATCGCCGAGCTCAAGTTCTACCGCGCGCAGTTCATGCAGCCGCCGGAGAGCGCGTGAAGCGCGTAGTAGTCACCGGTGCCAACGGCCACGTCGGCTATTCCATCACGAAGCTGCTGGTCGCACGCGGCTACGACGTGCGCGCGACGGTGCGCGACGCCAGCGACCCCGCCCGCACGGCGCATCTCGAGGCGCTGGGCGTCGAAATCGCCGAGGCCGATTTGATGCGGCCGGAGACGCTCGCGCCGGTTATGGAGGGGCGCGACGGCCTGTTTCAGGTCGCCGCGGTCTACCGTAGCTGGGCGCGCGACCCGCAGCGCGAAATCATCGAGCCGTCGATAACCGGCGGCATCAACGCGCTGCGCGCGGCGCACGCGGCGGGCGTCGGGCGCGTGGTCTTCACGTCGTCGACCGCTGCCGTCGGCCGGGCGGGGCCGGACGGCGCGCCGCTGACCGAGGCGAACTGGAATGACGCGTCACGCCATCCCTACTCCTACGCGAAAACGGAGGCGGAACACCGCGCCTGGACCTTTGCCGAGGAGAGCGGGCTCGACCTGCTGGTCATCAACCCTACCGCAGTCATCGGCCCCGACTTTCACCGCCACACGCCTTCGACCGCGCCGTATCGCATGCTGCTGCGCGGCGAGCTGCGCCGCATTCCGCCCATCACCTACGGGCTGGTTGATGCGCGCGACGTCGCGCTGGGGCACGTGCTCGCCTACGAGACGCGGCAGGCGCGCGGCCGTCACATTCTCTGCACCGAGTGCCTGCCGGCGGCGGAGCTGGTGGCGCTGGTGCGCGACATCGACCCCACCATCACGGTGCCAACCCGCCAGGCGGCGCTCTGGCAGGTGCGCGCGCTGGCGCGGCTCGAGCAGTTCCGCAGCTGGTTTGGGCGCGAGCCGCGGCTGACGCCGGAAACCGTGCGCGAATATCTCGGCAAGCCGACGGCTTACGATACGAGCAAGGCGCGCCGCGCGCTGGGCTGGCATCCGCGCCCCATTCGGCAGACCGTTCGCGACACGCTGGAATGGGTGCGCGACCACCCCGAACTTCTCTGACGACCGATATTTAAGGCAGGCGCGAGCTCATGACCCGCTTCCAGACCGGTGGTAGTAGCGCCAGCCAGAAGCAGCCGAAGTAGCCGGTCGGCAGCTACGGCGCGTCGGGCAGCGACCGTAGCTGGTGGTACGGCCGCGAAGCGGTGAGGTGATGCTCGGGGTGCCGCGTCAGCTCGACCAGCACCAGCGGCTGAGC
The DNA here is from genome assembly GCA_030748895.1 of Candidatus Poseidoniia archaeon. Classification (NCBI taxonomy): domain Archaea; kingdom Methanobacteriati; phylum Thermoplasmatota; class Candidatus Poseidoniia; species Candidatus Poseidoniia archaeon. Next base: position 35,943 of record JASMLC010000005.1, on the reverse strand, counting down.
CGCGCGTCCGACTGCCACGAGTGGTGCACCGCGACGCGCTCGCCCAGCAGCAGGTCGAGCAACGGATAGGCGAAGAGCGCCAGCCCGATTCCGGCGCCCGGCCACGCGTAGCCGAGGTTGCCGGCGATGACCACGGCTGGCAGCAGCAGGCTCAGGAGATACTGTGGCCGCATCAGCGGTCCAGGATAATACGCTGCGCGAGCTGCTCGTCGACCGCCAGCTCGCCTTGCGGGGTCGCCAGCGACCAGCCGCCGCCGTCGGCGGCAACCACCCTGACGCGAGCGCCGGGCTTCAGTCCGGCGCTCGCGAGCGAGAGCGTCATGTCGGCCGAGTCGAGGATGGCGCGCACGCGCGCCTCGTCGCCCGTAGCGAGCCGCGACAGCGGTACCACGCTGGGATGCGCGCACGCCTCGCAGTCGCGGTTCAGTTCCTGACAGACCGCCGCTTCCGAGTCGTCGGGCGAGATGCCGAGCAGGTTGCAGAGCCGCGTCTCGATGTCGCGCGTCAGGATGTGTTCCATGCGGCACGCGACCGTGTCGGCTTCGCCCTGCTCGACCCCCAGCACTTCGACCAGGAAGCGTTGCAACAGGTCGAAGCGATGTTCCATCTCCGCGGCTACGTGCAAGCCTTCGTTGGTCAGCAGCACACCGTGGTAGGGCTGGTAGTCGAGGAATCCTTCGCTGCCGAGCCGCTGCACCATCTCGGTCACGGTCGCCGGCGTCAGCCCGGTCTGCTGCGCCAGGTCGGTGGTGCGCACGCGGTCGCCCGCGGCGGACAGCGAGTAGATGTGCTTGAGCATCATCTCGGCGCTCTCGGATACCATCGCCATCCCCTTGCGTGCTGCGTATAAGCGGATTGCGCTTATTAGCGCGCCACGCTGGCGCCCCGTGCAATTTCCCTCCAGCCTCGAGACGACGCGCGGCCGCATTATCGCGGTGGCGCTGGTGCTGCTGCTGCTTGTCAGCGGCGCGGCCGCCTGGGTCTGGTGGCCGTTCGGGGAGCCGGAGGTGGAGTTCATCGCCTTCGACTACCAGCGCGCCTACGAGGACATCGAGGCGCTGACTGCCAACGGCCCGCGCTTTGCCGGCAGCGAGGGCGAGCGGCTGGGCGCCGAATATGTCGCCGCCCAGTTCACGGCGGCGGGGCTGTCGCGCGTTACGGTACACCCCGTGCCGTGGACGCTCTACGAGCCGGATGGGGCGCAGGAGCTGACCATCGCTCGCGAGGAGCGGGACCCGTTTCTGGGAGCAACGATTGACCGCGACGAACAGCAACTGTCGCATCTCGAGGACTTCACCGTGCTCGCCTTCTCGGGGTCGCTCGATGACTCCGACATCGAGGCGGTCTTCGTCGGCAACGGCGACGACGCTAACTACTCCGCTACCGGCTCGGTCTCCGGCCGTGCGGTGCTGGTCGCCAACGACTACTCATCCAGCTACAGCGAACTCTACCTGCGGGCACTCGATAATGGCGCGGCAGTTTCGCTGATTTACGACGCGGGGCGCGACTGGCCAATTGGCAAGGCGTCCTACGGGGTCGACGCGCGCGGCCACTCGGTCCCGTTCCCCGAAGCATATCCCGAATATGCTGACAGCCTGATTCCGCACCTGATGCTTTCCCAGACCGCGGGCCAGCAATTGCAGGACTGGATTGACGCTGCCGAAGGGGATGATGACGAGTCGGCGCTCGTCGATCTGGATATAAATGTCATAATCGAGCCGCGCGAAACCTATGTCACCACTGGCGACATAATCGGCAAGTCGTCGCAAATCGTGATGCTCGGCGCGCACATGGACACGCATTACGTCGGCGACGGCGCGGTCGACAATACCGTCGGCACCGCCGAAGTCATCGAGATGGCGCGCCAGTTCGCGCAGGCGGGCGAGCTGGAATACACGGTGCGCTTCGCGACGTGGGGCGCCGAGGAGCTAGGATTGCTCGGCTCGTACGGCTACTTTTTGCAGAACGAAGCGGCCCTGCAGAGCGACTTACGGCTCTACCTGAATTTTGACATGACCCACGCTGACCTTGGGGAGAGCGGCGACCGCATCCCGTTCGAGGTCAACGACCCCGACCTGAAAGCAGAAATCGAGGCGGTCATGCAATTGTGGCGCGAACGGTTCCCCGCGCTGGCAACTGATTACCAGACGCCAGTCAGCTACTCAGCCGCGGCGGGGCCGTCCGATCACCGCACCTTCGCGATGGAGGGCTTCACGACCGCCACTGGCTACGGCTCCGGGTCGGCTGAGTACCATACCAAGTATGACACTATCGAGCAAATTAACGCCGAGTCGCTGCAAATCGCGCCGCAAATCCTCGGGAGCTACGGCCTGCACGTCGCGCGCCACGGCCTCTAGGTGGGCAGCCGCGTCACAATCAGCCGCGACTTGATGCGGTTGACGATATCGTCGCTCACGATTTCCAGCCCGCACGCCTCCAAAAGCTCCGGAAGGTCGAAGTGCTCGCCCAGCCCCAGCTTCCGTCGCACCGGGTTCCACGCGCGCCAGAGTTTCCCCGGTTCGTCCTTGTAGTGGTTGACCACCACCAGCTTGCCACCGGGTCGGGTGACGCGCATCATCTCGCGCAGTACCACTTCCGGCTCCGCCACGACGGCAATCGCGTGCGCTACCACTGCGTGGTCGAACGTACCGTCGTCGAATTCCAGCTTGTGCGCGTCCATCTGGTGCAGCGTCACCTCCGCAGCTACCTCGCCCTTGTCAATCCGCTTGCGTGCCTTCTTCAGCATCGCCGCGCTGAAGTCGAGCGCGTCGACCCTGACGCCGGCTACGTAGTGGCGCAGCGAAATGCCGGTGCCGACTCCCACTTCCAGCACCCGCTCGCCCTGCTGTGCGTCGAGCGCCTCGACCATCCGTGTATGCCCTTCGGCGAAGCTGGGCGCGAAAACGCGGTCGTAGACCGGCGCATAAATCTTGTAGGCGGTGTTAGTATCCTTACGCGCTGCCACGCCGCGCGAACGCTCGAGCAACTTAAGCCCTTGCTGTCAGTCCAGCGGCAATCACGGCCCCCGCCAGCGCCAGCAGTTGCAGCGGCCCGGCCGCCAGCCATGCTATCGCCGCGAACAGCGCCGCGCAAGCGGCGCCAAGGATGCGCAGCAGCCAGCGCATATTCGCTTCGCGGTCGGTGTGCTGCGTCGGGATGTGCAGGCCGACAAACCAGGCGCCGATGACGCCAGCCAGCAGCACCGTCGCCTGCCCGTAGCCCGGGTCGCCCAGCCGCGTCAGCGCGTAGACCGCGTATGTAACGGCGACCCACATCATCGCAATCGTGTAGACCTTCGAGCGGAACGGCATCCCCAGCCCGGCGCGGTAGTCGCGGACGTAGTGGCCGAAGACCGGGTGGTGCAGCAGCCAGTTGTAGAACATCTCCGAGCCGCGCGCGTAGAACGCCGCCGCCAGCACGTAGAACGAGACGGTCGGCAGTCCCGGCACATACGCGCCGATGGTGCCGATGGCGACGCAAGCGTGGCCCAGCAGCATCCAGACGCTGCGCGCCAGTGGATTGCGCGCCAGCCTCAGGCCGGTATCTTCCATGGGCGCCGCCCCCTGTTGCGCAGGTATAAACCGTTGCGCATGCAAACGCTTTAAGCGCGCGAGAGCGGGGGCCGCGCATGCGGCTTACGCTGCTCAAATCGAAGCTGCACAACCTGTGCGTCACCGCGGCCGACCTCGAATACGAAGGCTCCATCGGCCTCAGCGCCGACCTGCTCAAGGCGACCGATATCGGGGAGCACGAGCAGGTGCACATCTGGAACATCACCCGCGGCACGCGGTTGGTGACCTACGCCATGCTCCACCCCGGCCAGGGCGAGGCGTGCGTCAACGGCGCCGCGGCGCACATGGCCGAGCCGGGCGACCGTGTCATCGTCGCCACTTTCGCCGGGATGACTCCTGCCGAAGCCGGGGAATGGCAGCCACGCATCGTCATCCTCGGCGAAGGCAATCGCGTCCTCGAAACCCGGCGTGGCGCGCCAAGTTAACCCTAAAAGACCCCCCTCCCTGCGCCCGCCGTGGACCACGTCGTCACCATACAGGACCTCGCCGATGACGAAATCGCGTCCATTATCGACCGCGCACGCGAGCTACTGCCGGTAGCGCGCGGCGAAAAGCGCAGCGACACACTCGCCGGGAAAATCCTCGCCACCTGCTTCTTCGAACCCTCGACGCGCACGCGGCTCTCCTTCGAGACCGCCATGCACCGGCTGGGCGGCAACATCATCGGCTTCGCCGACCCGAAGGCGACTTCGCACCTGAAAGGCGAGACGCTGGCTGACGCGGTGCGAATGGTCGCCGGCTACGCTGACGCGATTGTGCTGCGCCACCCGCAGGAAGGCTCGGCGCGACTGGCGGCTGAAATCTCCGACGTCCCGGTAATCAACGGCGGCGACGGCGCGGGACAGCACCCGACGCAGACGCTGCTCGACCTCTTCACGATTCGCGAGGAACTGGGCAAGCTGGAGGGGCTGACGGTCGGCCTTCTCGGGGATTTGCGCTACGGCCGCACGGTCCACTCGCTCGCTGCGGCGCTGGCGCGCTACGATGCTACGCTGCACTTCATCGCGCCCCGGAGTCTGGCGATGCCGCGCCGCGTGACCACGGGCTTGCCCGACGGCTGGAGCGCGCACACTGCGCTCGACGAGGTGCTGCCGGAGCTGGACCTGCTCTACGTCACCCGCATACAGAAGGAGCGCTTCCCCGACCCGGAGGACTACGTACGGATTGCTGGCGCCTACACCATTTCGGCCGAGACGCTGCGCGACGCGAAGCCAGAACTGCGAGTACTGCACCCGCTCCCGCGCGTCGGCGAGATTGCGACCGACGTTGACGAGACCGACCACGCCGCCTACTTCCGACAGGCGTTCAACGGCGTCCCGGTGCGAATGGCACTGCTGGAAATGCTGCTCGGGGGCGACTGATGGCGGACAACCTGCTCAAGGTGCAGCCGATTCGTAACGGCACCGTGATTGACCACCTGCACGCTGGTGCCGGGCTAAAGATTCTCGATATCCTCGACGTGGCGGGCACCGGTAATACGGTCAGCCTGCTGATTAACGTTCCCAGCTCCAAGCAGGGGCGCAAGGACATCATCAAGATTGAGGACCGCGAACTGACCGATAGCGAAACCGAGCGCATCGCGCTGCTCTCGCCCGGCGCGCACGTCAACATCATTCGCAACTATTCGGTCGCCGAGAAGACGGCGGTCGAAATTCCCGAGGAAGTTTCCGGGGTCGCGCGCTGCCCCAACACCAACTGCATTTCCAACAACGAACGTGGCGCCGCCAGCCGGTTGCTGCTGCGCAGCCGCGAGCCGCTCCAGCTGGCGTGCGCTTACTGCGCGCGGTTGGTAGCTGAGGAAGAACTGCAGTTCCTCTAGGCGACGACTCGCGTTCCCGCTTCGCCCGCGAGCGCTGCCATCACTTTCCCGGTCGCGGTGATGATGGCCGCTTCGCCGCCGCGCTCGACAAAGTCGAGCGCGGCGCGTACTTTGGGTCCCATCGAGCCGGCCGGGAATTCGCCCGCGCCGTAGTGGCTGCGCAGCTCGGCGACACCCACTTCGCCCAGCGGCCGCCGGTCGGGGCCGACCCAGACGTGCTCGACGTCGGTGGCGATAATCAGGTGCGTCGCGTTCAGCTGCTGCGCCAGCATTCCTGCCACCGAGTCCTTGTCGATGACCCCTTCGACGCCGCGCCAGCGGTTGCCGTCGCGAACTACCGGCGTCCCGCCGCCACCGGCGGTGATACAGAGCATGCGGTTCTCGAACAGTGAGCGGATGATATCCAGCTCGAGCACTCGCAACGGCGTGGGCGAGACGACCAGCCGCCGCACCCCCTGCTCGCCTTCGGCCAGGGCCCAGCCGCGCGCTTCCAGCTCGGCGCGCCGTTCCGCCGGATACCAGGGGCCGACCGGCTTGCGCGGTTCGCCCAAATCGGGAGCGACTTCGACCTGCGCCAGCATGGTCATGACATCGCGACTGCCACCCGCGCCAGCGATGATTTCGCGCACGGTGCGCTCGAGCAGGTAACCGAGGCCGCCCTGCGTGTCGGAAACAAGGTGGTCGAGCGGACGCTCGGGGGTTTCAGGGCGCCCCGCTTCGGCGCGCAGCAGCGCGTGCCCTACCTGCGGGCCGTTGCCGTGCGTCAGCAGCAGCCGGTCGCGGCCCGTCAGCAATTCCGCCAGCGGTGCCAGCGAAGCGTACGCACGCCGCAGCTCGCCTTCGACGCTGCCGTCGTCGCCGGACTGCTGGAGGGCGTTACCACCCAGCGCCAGCACGGCGCGCATTCAGAACCGGTCGTCGTAGTCGCCGGCGCGTAGCTTGGCCTGGAACGCCTTGGGGTCCTGCCCCTCGCAGGTCAGCCCCATCGACTTGGCGACACCCAGGATTTCGGAGGTCATCGCCTTCAGGTCGCCGCCCGTCAGTGCGGGTGCCTTCTGCTTGGCAACGGTCATTGCCTGCTCGAGGGTCATGTCGGCTGCGATGACGGTTCCCGCTTCGCCCGACCCCTTGGCGAGGCCGAGAACCTGCTTGACCAGCGACGCCGCGGGGGGCGTGCCGACCGAGATGCTGAAGGATTTGTCATCGGCAACCTTCACCTTGACTGGCACTTTCATGCCTGCCATTTCCTTCGTTTTAGCGTTAATTTCGTCGATGACGGCCTTGACGTTGACGCCGCTCGGGCCGAGTGCCGGCCCGAGCGGCGGTCCCGCGTTGGCCTTGCCTGCTTCGACTAGGGCTTCGACGGTCTCGCCCATCAGTTCGGCTCCTTCTCGAGCACGCGGACGTGGTCGCCGCGGACGGTAATCGGAATGGGAACCATCGCCTCGAACAGCTCGACAGTCACCTCTTCCTTGCCTTCGTCGATGCGCTGGACGCGCGCCTTCTCGCCCTTGAACGGCCCGGCGATGACTTCGACGATGTTGCCCTCGGCGATGCCGGTTACGGCCGGCGGCGGGGTCAGGTGCGGCTTCAGCTCCTCGAGGGTGCTGGTGCCGAAGGAGTCGGGCTGCTTGGAACGGCCGTAGCCGATTCCCTTGACCATCACCATGCCGCGGGCGTGCGTCAGCCCTTTCAGGTTGTCGCGCAGCAGCTCGGGGCTGTTGGTCTCGACAAACACGAAGCCGCGCAGTTTGGAGGGCGCCAGGATTGACCAGACCGGCGCGCCGCTGCGGCGAACGCGGTCGGCGAGCCGCTCGCCGGCGGTCTGCTCGCGCCCGATGGCGGTCTTCATGATGTAGATGCTCGCCTCCGCGGAAGGCGTTTCAGGCTCTGTTTCGTCTTCGAAGGTTGCCATGGTTAATCCTAGATTCCCAGTACGTCGCTGATTATGGGGGGGACTTTCAGCCAGATGTAGTAGACTATGAAGCCAATCAGGCCGACAATACCGATGCCGATTCCGACAATCCACGAGGACTTGATGAACTCGTCGTAGGTCGGCTTGCGCGCCAGCCTCAGCACGCGCCCGAACCGGCCGCGGCCAATGCGCCGGAAGCGGTCCTCGAGACCCTGTTGCGTATTCCAGATTCGCTTGATGTAGCTCATTGCACGAAGTCTATCCCGTAGCGCGCCACCAGTTCATCTTCGACTCCTTCTGGAGGACCAAGTATCTGGGATGATTTCACACCAGTTACTACAAGCATCACACGAATGGAATGCTCGAGAGAAGAATCGATGGAAGCTCCCCAGATGATTCGGGCCTCCTTATTAATCTTGGCATTCACTTCGCGCACCACTTCGTGCGCTTCCTGCAGAGTCATGTCGTCACCGCCGGTGACGTTGATGAGCGCGCCCGAAGCCTGGCTGATATCGACCTCCAGCAGTGGCGACGAGAAAGCATACTGCACCGCCTCGGCCGCACGGTCCGCACCCTGCGCCTCGCCGGTGCCAATCATCGCTACCCCACCCTCACCCATGATTGAACGCAGGTCGGCGAAGTCGATGTTGACCAGTCCACTGCGGGTGGTGATTTCAGACATGCAGCGAATCGCCCCACCGAGGATGGCGTCGGCCTTGCGGAACGCTTCGTTGAGCGGTAGCTGCGCGATTTCCTCCTGCAGCAGTTTGTCGTTGGGAATCACGATAACTGTGTCGGCCACCTTGCGCAGCCGCTCCAGCCCCTGTTTCGCATTCTTGGCGCGCCGGGCTCCTTCGTTACTGAACGGCAGCGTGACGATTGCGATGGTGAGCGCCTCCTTTTCCTTGGCAAATCGCGCCATTACCGGCAGCGCGCCGGTACCGGTGCCGCCGCCGAGCCCGCCAGTCAGGAATACGATGTCCGCTCCGTGGCAGGCGTTGAGCAGGTCATCCCGTGCTTCCTCTGCGGCCCCCTCGCCGAGGCGGGGCTCGGCGCCAGCGCCGAGCCCCTTCGTGAGCTGCTTGCCGATGAGCATGCGGTGAGGTACCCGCGCCGCGAGCAAGTGCTGCGCGTCGGTGTTCAGCGCCAGCATCTCGACACCGTCAATTCCTTCACGGTAGAGCCGCTCGAGGGTGTTGTTGCCAGCGCCGCCGGCGCCGATAATCAGGATATTGGTGCTGAGGTTCGCGACCAGCTCCTGCAGCTCGCGCTCGTTAGCTTCACCACGGAAGCCATTGTCCGCCTCAAGCCGCTCCTGTTTCACCTCGGTTGCGGGCTCCTGCGGTTCCTCTTCCGCCGGCACCTCTGCCGGGCTTTCATCCTCAGGCATATTCGGCTGGACTTTCCTCCTTTATTTAAAGCTCAGGCTTTCCGGCCACCTATAAATACCGCAGGTTTCTCCAAGTAGCGTCATGACCCCCCGTCGTCGAGTGCTGGTGCTGGGAATCGCCCTGCTGATAATCCTGCAGCCGCTCCTCGCGGGCGCGACAACCCATTCGCCGGGCGGTGGCGACGGGAGCGACTACGGCTCCGCCGCGGTGATGGAGGAACTCTTCGGGTCGCTGGAACTGCATCGGCAGGAACAGGCGAGTCTGGTTGGCGAGGAGCTGGCACTGCTGCGGCAGCTGCACGACGGCAGGATTGCCAATTTTTCGCTGCTCGAGGACCAGCGGCAGACGCTGGCAGAACTCAACGCGACCGAGGAGGTGAATGCGTCGGTCGACATGGCCGAGATGAGCTGGGAATACGGCGACCGCGGCTTCATGCCGGTGGTGGTGGACGACCCGCAGCCGCAACAAGCTCGCATTATGGGGGAAATGATTGAAAACGAGGAGATGTGGCAGGATACCATGCTTGGCACGGCCGCGTCGCTGTTCCTCCAGACATACCTGATCTACTGGGCCTATGACGCTAACGGGGATGGTAATATCTCCGTAGAAGAGGAGGGCATCGAGGAGAAGGACCTGATTACCACACTCTTTGGCTCCTCGACCTCGCTCTTGACAGCCTGGGTTAACGCTACCCTCCCCCCCGGGAACCCTTTCGTGGACATTTTCATATTACTCATCAGCTCCCTTGACGAAAGCGACATCTCCTGGGTCAACATTGATGTTACCGGTGACGGCAACGACGACGTCCGCTGCCGGTTGGTGCCGATTATCGGGAACCTGATAGAGCAGTCGGATGCCAACCCCTTCGACGGCGATGTTCAGGTGGGGGCCGAAGGCGGCCTTTCATTCGAGTTTGAAGAGTTGCCTGGCGTGGAACTGGACCAGCTACTGGAAATAGCGGTGATTCGCGGCGCAACCTATACCGGCGATCAGGGCGAGGACCTGACCTACATCTGGACCGTGGATACGCAGTTCCAGGACGTACCTGACACCTATGACTGGGAGGGTACAACCGATGATTTTGCAATTTATCTTAATGCGAGTGGAATCAACCCTGGTGACCTGACCAGCCTGAACGCACCCTATAACCTGCGCTACCACATCAACGCCGACCAGTCCAACTCGTCCGATAATGGTGTCGAGGGGCTGACGATTACCCCTGGCTACATCAAGTACAACTGGTCACGCGGCGGTACCCCGGAAGAACCCTTGCCAGCGATAGAGGAGATGTCTTTCGTCAAGCTCAACATCTCCAATCCACGTGGCAAGATTCCGGCCGAGCTGGAACTGCGCATTATCTCCGATGACGAGGATGGCGTCGATCGCGATGCACTCGAGTTGTATGCCAGACTTGTCGATCGCGACGACCCGCTTGAGCAGGACGCCAGTTTCAATCTGGACTTCCACTATTACGAGTACAACGTCGCCCCGCGCGATGGGAGCGACCCGTTTCTGTCGCATATAGTCGCCGAACTGGAGGGAATTCCGAGCTGCGACCGTGGCTTGCTTCCGGGGGAACCGTTCGCCTGCCTCAGCGACCGTCCCGGCACCTCGCTCTGGCTGGAGGTGCGTAACGAATCGACCGATGAGCAGAACCGCACCGTGGTCGAGTTCAGCTCTACGCAGCGTCTCAAGTCACTCGTTTACGGCGACTATGAGTATCTTTCCTCCACTGAGGTGGGAGCGGCGTGGGGCGAGCATGACTACCGCATCTTCACCGGCGTGGTGATGCAGGACCTGCCGCAGCATGTCCTGCTCGAAGGGTCATTCACGCTCTTCGACGACGACTCCCTGCCACCGGTACAGGACCTTGGTAACTTGGTGGGAGACTTCCTGAACAACATGATGTTCGCGTTGGCTAGCAAGCTGGTGACCATCGGTCGCATCCTGCGCTCCATCCCGCAGGCAGTACTCGGCGTCACTGTGGGTGAGGGCGCCGGCGAGGTACGGCTCACGATGCGTACCCGCTCCGGCGAGAAGGCCTGGCTCGGGAAGCTCGAGTTCTGGATTACCAGCCACGCCTGGCTGACGCTGCCGGCAGGCGACGACTACTTCGCGATTTACAACGAGACCGCATGGCTGGCGGCCAACTCGCCCGCACCGGGCCGCGCCGCCGTTTCGGGCGAAAACCTGGATTACAGCTTCAGCGGCCGCCTGACGGGAGTCGGCGACGCCTACTATTCCTCGGAGGGGAGCGACCGCACGGTCGAGCTCTCGGTGCAGCCGGGCCGCGACCATCCGTTGCGAGTCTACTTCGAAGGGGTTGACGCGGCGGGCGCGACGACCCACTGGGCCAACGTCACCTTCAGCGACATCCCGACCGAGATTGCGCTGGAGATGCAGGGCGGCTCGGTGCAGTACAGCGGTGGACCGGTGGGAGACCCGCACGGCGACCGAGTGATGGAGTCCATCACCTTCACCAGCTTGGCGGACGACATCTATACCCGCTTCGCGCTCGAGCACCTGCCGGGCGACGCCGAAATCGCGGTTGACGGCAGCGACATGCGGCTGCTGACCGACAGCTGGTTCAACTTCAGCTTCGCCATCACCAACCAGACTGCGGACGGCGTCGCGACCGCGCAGATATGGGACGAGTCGGTCTTCGACGGTAATTGGGTGCTGCTCTACCGCGACCGCGTCGGCGCCCCCGACGAGTCGGCGTCGCTGGCGGGACAACTCAACTGGCTCCAGTCGCTGCGACTCGATAGCGCCGGCGACATGGCCGACTTCCAGATTCAGCACCGGCAGCCGGTGCAGTTCAAGGTGGGGGCGGTCGACCTGACCGACTACGGGTCACCCACTGCCGGGCTCAACGCCTACGTGCTGGTCGACCCGCTGCCGGTCAACCTGACCGTGCGGGTGCCACTGCTCGATGCAGATGACCTGCCGGCCGGTGTCGGCAATGTAAGTTCACTGGGCGACGTGGCGCGGCTGATTGAGGCGCTATCCGATTTGGGGGAGGCGATGGTGCAACTGGTCTCCGACCTGTCTCTGAACCTGATTTCCAACGTCGAGTCGTTCGAGACTGTCGCACGCTTCATCTATTCGGTCGAGGAGGAAGTGGCGATTACGGCCTGGATTGACAAGGGCAATGTCTCGCTGCTGGAGGAGCCACCGCGCTGGGTGCAGGGGCTCTGGTCAGACCAGCTGGATGTGGGTGACGAAGAGGTTCTCGCGGCGCGCCTGCTGTTGCCGGGGCTGCCGCGACTGGTCGACGCCGACTACCTTTCGCGCGGCGACGACCTGCGGCTGCTGCTCGACCTGAAGCAGTATAACCACGAGGCGACCGCCGACTACCTCTTCTTCCGCGAGCACGGCATTTTCGGCCCGAAGTTCACCGCCTACATCGCCGACATACCGCAATCACTCGACCTGGCGATTGATGCCAACCTGACCATCAACGCCACTGTCGAGAACTTCACCCTCGCCGGCTCAATCGATTTCGAGAGCACCCAGCCGGTCGGCCCCATTTATATACGCGTCGAGGAGGACGGTGAGCGTCCTTACTCGCTCGAAATCCTGCTGCCGCAACTGCCGCGCGACCTCTCGCTGGAGCTGGATATCAAGGCCGACCGTATGGTCCTCAACCTGAGTGCCAGCGAGGCAGTGGACCACGTCGTCTTTGCGGCCGAGCTGGGCGATACGGCGCGGCTCGAGAGCGAATGGGTCAACGGGCTCTCGCTGGTACGCTCCGGAGAGGGCGATATGAGCGTCAAGGCGTATTTGCGCGGCATCTCGCCGCAGCTCTCAATCGAGTACCGCGACCGGCCCGACGGGACTTCGCTGGGGCTCGCAGCGACCGATTTCAATGCCGGGGGTGATATGGAGGAGCTGGTGGCGCAAGTTTCCGGTGTCGACAACAAGTCGCTCGACCTGCGGCTGGGCGACCTCCCCGCCAACCTGGATGCGACCGCGCTACTGCTGGTGGAAACCGACGTCGGGGGCGACCCGGTCAGCGCCAACCTGACGATTACTACCGACCAGCCGCTCGGCACGGTCTACGGCCGCGTGACCGACGCGGTGCGCGAGATGGACGTCGAAATCGCGTTGCCGGAGCTCCCGGAGTCGGCGTCGCTGGGCGCCACGCTGGGCGACACCGTCGGGCTCGAATTCTCGTCGCTGGTAGCGATTCCACGCGCGACGCTGGCGGCCGACGTCGGCAGCGTCCCGGAACCGGCGTACTGGACCCACGGCGCGGTGTTGCGGCAAGCGGGCGACAACGTTTCGCTGCGCTTCCACCTGACCGGCCTGCCGCAGGCGGCATCGCTACAGCTGGCGACCGGCGAGCCCGACGTAATCAGCCTCGACTTGCAGGGCTGGTCGCCCGAGCGCGACTGGGTCTGGCTTGATATTGACCGCGGGACCGCCGGCACCGGGCTGCGCCTGTTCCTCGACGACATCCCGTCCGGGAGTGATCTGGTCGGGACCTTCAGCTTCGGCAAGGACTCGGCCGCCGGCATCGACAGCGATTCGGTCTTCGACATCTCGGCCTCGAAGGGGCTGGGACGCGCCTACTTCCGTTCGCATAACCAGACCGGCCGCTCCATCAACGAAATCATCCTCTCCGAGGTGCCGCACGAATTGCGGGCGAAGGTGCTGGTGGGACGCGAGGTGCGCTTCAACTTCCATTCGTCCTCCGGGCAGGAGCTGCTGATGGCGCGTTCGACCAGCGACCGCTACGGTGGCTGGCGCACGGCGACCGCGCTGGTGCACGACGTCCCTGCTTTCTTCGACATGCAGATAGAACCCAACTACGATTTCGACATGGACCTGCCGTTCATGTTCCAGGGCTTCCCCAACGTCGTTGTGCAGGTCTCCGAGCCGGGGATGGACGTGGTGCTACAGCTCGACCCGGGCTATACCGGCGGCCACAGCGGCACCTGGCTGGATGCGACCGACCTGGGCAATGACACCCGGCTCTACATCGACGGCTACGCGTACGTAATTGACGCGCCGAACGGTATTGGCGAGGCGTTCCTGCGCAGCACCAATTCGCCGGCGACGCCGCAGTTTACACTGCACTACCTCGAACTCCACGCCGTGGGGGTCGAGCACGTACGTATCACGCCGCACGAGCTGTTCGGTGTCTACCCGGTCTTCGAGCTGAGCGAGGCGCGTGGTGGCGAGCTGGGCATTGCGATTGCAGGCGAATTGCGGCTGGGGCCGCTGACGCTCGACACCGCCGCGATGCTGCTCGACATACGGCTGCGCGAGGTGGGTGGGCTGCCGCTCATTCCGGGCTGGCTCGAGTATCAGCGCGGCGGCCTCGACACCGAGCTCGGCGCAGGCGAGCGGCACTACATCCTGCCCGAGCCCGGCACCAGCTTCTTCGCATCACTGGGGGCGAGCCTCTGAATCGCGAACAGCAGCGACTGCTGCTGCGCATCAGCGCGGTGGGCGCCATCCTGCTGCTGCTCTGGGCCGGCTGGGCGTACGCCATCCCGCGCACTGAGTTGCGGGTCGAAACGGTCTACCACCACTCCTACTCGGGCAATTTTATCCAGTGTCGCGTTACCAACGAAGGGACCCTCGCCTTCTCGGGGCTGGAGATTGAGATGTCGGTCTGGAACGACACCCTGCTCGTCGAGCAGCAATCGTGGCGCCCCGGCACACTGGCGGCGCACCAGTCGGTCAAGCTCCCGTCGCTGGTTTACCACGAACCATCAGCCTTCGACTACCAGCTGCTGCTGACTATCCGCTTCAGTGACGGGAACGGTCCGCACGAGCTGCGCTGGGCGTACGAAATCTCCGAATACGGTAACCTCGCCTGGAGCGAAACTTACCGTCAGGTCTGAAAAGGCTTTTTTGCTGCCCCCGGCTGGGGATTTTCCCGGACCCAACCCCGGACTTAACACCGATGAGCAAGGAAGTCATCTCGGCCTCCGAGATGGAGCGGTATGGATACTGCCCCCTCTCGTGGTGGCTGGGCCGCACTGGCGTCGACGCCGAAGGCAGCGAAGTCGCGAGTGGCCTTGAGAAACATCAGGAAATCGGCGACTCGCTCAAGACGCTGCTCCATGAGGAGCACAAGTCGCGCGAGACCTCAAGCACGCTGCTGGCGGTCGTACTCTACATCGGGATACTGGTGCTGGTGGCGCTCTTCATCCTGTGGCGCATTGGCTCCAACGAGGGCGAAATCATGTTAATCGTGAGCCTGTTTTTCATGTTGGGCGCATCGTTCCTGCTCTACCGGCTGCTGCAGTCGACCGAGCGTGTCGACAAACTGCGCGACGATTACAAGCTGGGCGAGGGCGAAATCGAGGCGCCGGACGATATGACTGCGAAAGCACCGGTCCTCAAGTCGGAGAAACACAACCTCGCGGGGAGACCTGACTACATCCTGCACGAGGACGGCGTGCGCATCCCGGTCGAGGTCAAGACCGGCCGCCGTCCGCGGGCGCCTTTCTTCAGCCACGTGCTGCAGGCGGGCGCCTACTGCCTGCTGGTCGAGGAAATGTACGGCAAGTCCCCGCCCGGCGGGCAGCTGCGCTATGGCCTCGAGACCGAGCCGCACACGGTCGAGTGGGAGCCGAAGCTGAAGGCCATTGTGCTCGAGAAGCTGGAAGAGATGAACGACGCGCTGGCGGGACAGAGTGAGGTTCACCGCAACCACAACCGCCCTGGCAAGTGCCAGAACTGCTCGCGCCGCAGGGGCTGCCCGGAGCGGCTCGACAAGCCGCCGGCGGGCACCAACACTTAAACCACTGCGCCGCTTTGGGAGGCTCCACATGATTCCAGTCAAACTTGCTATTTCAGGACAGCCGGGCACCGGCAAGACCGGGATGGTACTGAAAATCGCCGGGATGGTGAGCGATCGCTTCAGCATTGGCGGCTTCACTACCCACGCTGTCGAGGAAGATGGCGTGATGATTGGCATCATGCTGCGCGACTACATTACCGGCGAAGAGGAGCTGGCTGCCTCGGTGCGCTGGGACGTCAAGCCGCGCGTGCCGGGACGCACCCCGGAGGCGACGCCGCTCGGCATCCGGCTCGACACGGTCAAGCGCATCGCCGCCGGCTCGGTGCTGCGCGCTATCGAGGAGAACGACCTGATTCTCATCGACGAAGTCGGCAAGCTGGTTTCGGAGTCGAAGGAATTTGCCGAGGCGCTGGACGACGCGCTCGAGTGCGGCAAGCCGATGCTGATTACGATGCACAAGCGGTCGCGCAACCCGCTGCTACAGTCCATCCGCAAGCGGGACGACCTGCGCACGCTTGAGGTGACGCGCATCAACTCCGGCCTGCTGCCGTCGAAAGCGGTGCGCATCCTCAAGACCGGAATGGTGTGAAGCTCCACCGCGAAGGGGCGGTTGAGTTCGAGGCCGAAGTCTCAGGCCCCGGTTCCGGACCGGGAAAGGCGGGCGGCGTATTCTACAATCCCGCCATGGCGTTCGCACGCGACCTGCACGTAGCGCTCTGGCGTAAGCTGGCGCCGGCCGGGGTAACGCTCGACGGCCTGGCGGCATCGGGCGTGCGCGGGCTGCGGTTGATGGCCGAGGTTGGCGCCAGCGTTGAGTTCTGCGACTGCTCGCCGCTTGCCGCGGAGGCGATTCGCGCCAATCTGGCGCGCAATTCGCTCGCGGCGCAGGTGTACGAGGGCGACCTGCTCGAAGTGCTGGAGGGGCGCGAATTCGGCGCGCTCGACATCGACCCCTTCGGGACGCCGGCACGCTTCCTCCCCGTCGCCGTGCGGGCGGTCGCCGACGGCGGCATCCTCGGTGTGGCGGCGACTGACACTGCGGTCCTGTGCGGCGCGCAGCCGACGGCGTGCGAGCGGCGCTACGGGGCGCTACCGCTGGCGGGGGTCGCCGCCAAGGAAGTCGGCCTGCGCATCCTGCTCGGCGCCATCGCGCGCGAAGCGGCCGCGGCGGGGTGCGCCATCACGCCGCTGCTCTGCTACGCCGAAGGCCACCACCTGCGGGCGTGGGTGCGGCTGGCGCCGGGCGAATCGTCGCCGCTGCGCTGGCTCTCGCGCGAGATGGTGCTGCACGACGAGCCGGCGCGTGGCCGTGCGGGGCCGCTCTGGGCCGGCGCGCTGGGCGACCCGGAAGCGTTCCCCGACGAGGCAGAGTTGCCGGGCCAGCCGGCGGCGGCTCGTCGCCGCCGGCTGGAACGCATGCTGGCGACACTGCGCGCGGAGCTGCCGGGGCCGCCGGGGCTGTGGGACATGAACGAGATGGCGCGCGCGGCCGGCGAGGGGGAGACGCCCGCCCGCGAACGCATCGTGGTCGCCTTGCGGGAACGCGGCTGGTTTGCATCGTCGAGCATCTTCCACCCGCTCGGCATTCGCACCGACGCACCGCTCGACGAGCAGGTCGCTGCGGTGCAATCCTTATAAACGGCAGGCAGGTCCGCGCCACCCCGGCGATTGTGCCGGTAAGAGGCACGATGGAAGTCACGCAGGTCAGCAAGTCGAAAAACGAGCTGGAAATCAAGGTCCACGGCGCCAACGAGACGCTGCTGGGGCCACTGCTCAATCGCACGCTGGCAGACCCGCAGGTGGACTACGCTTCCTACTACATGGGGCACATCCTGCTGGACGACCCCCGTTTCTACGTCCGGACCAAGAAAGGCGCCCCGAAGGCAGCCATCGACCGTGCGATGGAATCCGTCCTCGCCGACATCGCCGCTATCCAGGACCAGCTCGCCAAAGAGGCATGAGCCTCCCGGAGCCGGGACGCGAGCCATACTTCTCCAGCGCTGACGGGATAGCCGGCCGGCTGCGCGCGACCCCCGAGGATTTTGCGGTCATTGAGCGCGAGCTGCTGCCACCCGAGGCATCCGATGGTCGCCATACGGTCGTGCGCGTTACGGCGCGCAACTGCGAGACCAACCTGCTGCTGCGCGACCTCGCCCGTGCGCTCGGCATCCGGCCCCACGCCCTGGGCTTTGCCGGCACCAAGGACAAGCGCGCCGTCACGACGCAGCTGATGAGCGTGCGCGCCAGCCCCGGGGCGCTCGCCGCGGTCACGCTGCCGGGCGTCACGCTCGAGCCGCTGCACCGCACGCCGAAACCGCTGCGGCTGGGGCAGCTGCGCGGCAACCGCTTCTGCATCCGCGTCGCCGATGCGGTCGAGCCGGAGAAACGCGTTCCCGCGATTCTGGCGGAGCTGGCGGGGCGCTTCCCCAACTACTTCGGCGTCCAGCGCTTCGGCGCGTCGCGCCCCGTCACGCACCGGGTCGGCGAGGCGCTGTTGCAGGGCAACTGGCAGCGCGCGGTCGAGACCTACATCGGTGCGCCAGCGACGGAAGCGGCCGACGCGAGCGAAGCGCGCGCCGCGGCCGAGGCGGCGCGCGCTCACTACCGCGAAACCGGTGACCCGGCGGGGACGCTCGAGGCGCTGCCGGGGTCGCTGCTCTTCGAGCGGCAGCTAGTCGGCCACCTGCTGCGCCAGCCCGACGACTGGCAGGGGGCGCTACAGCGGCTGCCGCCGAACCTGCAGCAGATGTTCATCCACGCCGCGCAGGCCGCCCTGTTCAACGAGATGGTTGCGCAGCGGCTTGCGCAGCGGTTGCCGCTCGACGTGCCGCAGGCGGGCGACATCGTACTGCCGGCCGACCGGCACGGCGGCCCCGACCAGCGCGCGCCGATTGCGGTCACCGCGCGCAACCAGCCCAAGCTCACGAAGCGCTGCGCCGAAGGCAAGGCGTGGGTCACCGCGCTGCTCCCCGGCCTCGCGGCGCCGTTCGCCGACGGCCCGCAAGGCGATATCGAGCGGCAAGTGGTTGCGGAGAGCGGCATCGCTCGCGAGCGCTACGCGCTGCCGGAGGCGCCGCGGCTCGCCTCCGACGGACTGCGGCGCCCCATCCACGCTACGGCCCAAGCCCTGGAGTGGCGCATGGATGGCGCCGTGCCGGAGTTCCGTTTCGCGCTCGACAAGGGCACCTACGCCACCAGCTTCATGCGCGAAATCATGAAAGCGGCGGACCTGCGCGCATACTGATATAGCCCGGGAAAAGTGCGTGCGGCATGGACGCAGGCAATCCCACCCAGACGGCGCTCGTCGCCGGAGGACTGGCAGTCGTGCTGCTGCTGAACGTGTTCTTCAGCAGCTCGCTGCAATCCGACATCAATAACGTCGAGTCGACCGTCGCGAGCAACGACGCCGACATCGCCACGCTGAACGCCGAACTCGGGGCAATCTCCGACATCCTCGACGCCGACTTGGCGCTCATCGAAGCGCTCGACGCGCGCGTCGATGCGCTCGAGAACGAGAGCGCTGACAACACCACCGACACGCAAATCGCCGAATTGCAGGCTGAAATCGATGCCATCATCGACATCCTCGATGCCGACCTGCTGCTGATGGAGGCGGTCGAGGCGAACATCAGCGCGGTCGCCGCCAACCTCGCTGCGGTCGAGCTCCGGCTCGCCGCCGCTGAGGCAGCAGTTACGACACTCGAGATTGCGGTCACGAATATCAACCAGATACTCGACCAGCACGCCGCCGACATCGCCGCGCTCGAAGCGGAACTCGAGAACGCGACGAGTTGCCAGCTGGTGCCGTTCGGCAACTGCGCCGACGCAGACCTGAGCGGCGCGGACCTGAGCGGGATGGACCTCACCGGTATCGTCCTGCGCAGCGCCAATCTGGAGGGTGCTAACCTTTCCGGGGCGAGACTGAACGAGAGCCTGCTGATGAACATCGAGGGTAATAGTTCCACGAACTTCTCCAACGCCTACCTGCAGTATGCGGACCTGACGGATGCCGACCTGCGGTATGCGGACCTGACGGGTGCCTACCTGGGGTCTGCGGACCTGACGGATGCCGACCTGTACGATGCGGACCTGACGGGTGCCGACCTGCGATTTGCGGACCTGACGGGTGCCAACCTGGAGGATGCGGACCTGACGGATGCCCACCTGTGGTATGCGGACCTGACGGATGCCAACCTGGTGTATGCGGACCTGACGGATGCCAACCTGTACAGTGCGGACCTGACGGATGCCTACCTGGTGTCTGCGGACCTGACGGATGCCAACCTGTGGTGGGCGGACCTGACGGATGCCAACCTGTACAGTGCGGACCTGACGGATGCCGACCTGGGGTCTGCGGACCTGACGGATGCCAGCCTGTCCAGTGCGGACCTGACGGATGCCGACCTGTCTTATGCGGACCTGACGGGTGCCCACCTAATGCATGCAAACCTGACGGGTGCCGACCTGTACGGTGCGGACCTGAAATTCGCCGACTTCACGTCAGCGACTGTTACTAACACTAACTTCGACGACACATACTGGCACCAGACCATCTGGACCGACGGCGACCGCTACGATAGTAACCCACCAGCACCGGCGTGAGCGAGCTCGAATACCCCGTGCGGGTCGGCGACGCGACCTTCGGGCCGATGCCGGTGTCGCGGCTGCGCGCCGACCTGGAGAGCGGCGCGCTGTCGCACGCGGCGCACTTCTGGGACGGCAACCGCTGGGCGCCCGCGGTCGCGCTGCTGGCGATTCCGCCCGGCAGCGCGCCGGGGGAGGGCGGTGCGGCGGGCGCTGCCGGCGTTGCGGCCGCCGAGGCTGACGACTGGAGCGAGGAGACCGGCCGCTGGGCGGGGGTGCCGCAGGCGGAGCGGCCGCCGCTGCCGGCTTCGCGCGCGTGGCCGGTGGTCGGCCATCGCGGGCGCTGGCTGATGCTCTACGGCGACGTACTGGTGCTCGACGGCGGGACGCCGACTGCGCGCGAGCTGCTCGACCAGTTCGCGGGGCGGGCACCTACCGGCGGCATCCCGCTCGACGGGCTGGTCAACGTCACGCTCATACCGGCGGGCGGCGGTGCGGTGGCGGTCGAGGCGTGCGGTATCGAAGGCATGTACGAAGTGTTCGCGTTGCGCTGCCGGCTCTCGGCTGCCGACGCGACGGAGCTGCGGGCCGAACTGGAGCGCGACGAAGTACGGGTCGTTGCCGGCTGAACGTGCGCGACGTTTTGAGCCTAGAAATGCGGCTCGAGCTTCGCCATAATCTGCGGCTTGGGCAGCGCGCCGACCATCTGGTCGATTTTCTCCCCGTTCTTGAAGAGCATCATGGTCGGGATGGACATGATGCCGTGCTTTGACGCGACCGCCTGGTTCTCGTCGGTGTTCACCTTGGCGATGGTCACCTTGTCGCCGTGCTCGCCGGAGATTTCGTCCAGCACCGGCGCCACCATGCGGCAGGGGCCGCACCAGGGTGCCCAGAAGTCGACCAGCACCAGCTTGTTGTCGGCGATAGTTGACTCGAACGTGTCGTCTGTTACTTCGATTGCGTTGCCCATATAATTCACTCCATTAGCGGCCTTCGGGACCGCGGTAAGCGCGCCACTTCAGGGGGCTGTTAAACGCTTTTGCGCCGTGCCAGCGCGCTGGCGCGGCGCGTCACCCGGAGATGACCTGCCAGCCGCGCGCGATGGCTTGCGAGACGCGCTGCGGCGCGAGCGCTTCGCGCACCTTCAGCGCCGGCACGATGCCGCGCTCGGCGAGCGAATGCGAGCAGGCGAAGACCGCGCCGCCCAGCTCGCCGATGACCTGCAACGCCGCCTGCGCTTCCGTGAGCGATTCGTCTGCCAGCACCGCGCCGGCCGCTTCGTCATCATCGCTCCCGGCCAGCCACGCAACCGCGTCGCCCTGTAGCAGCACGGCGACGCCGTGGTCGCCGCTGCCGGCCTGCGATTCCGCCAGCCGCAGCAGCTCCAGCGCGCGGACCGCGTCGGCGGGACCGCTCAGCAGCAGGTAGAGGGCGCCGGGCATGGTGCGGCAGCCGCGCGCGGGCCATAAGTCCATCGCTCGCAACGCGATTTTTTAGGTCGCCCTAAATATTAAATAGGGCCGTTTTTTAGGTCGCCCGAAATCCATGTTATCCAACCTTGATGAACTGGCTGCGGGGGGCGTAATCGGCTTCCGCGAGGCGCTCGAAGCCGCGCTGATTATCGGCATTCTGGTCGCGCTGTTGCAGCGCACCGACCGCGGCGCGATGGTGCGCTGGGTCTGGGCGGGCGTCGCGGCGGCGCTCGTCGCGTCCATCGTGACCTGGCAGGCGTTTTTCCTGCTCGCGGGCGAGTTCTCGAAGTATAACGAGGAGCTCTTCGAGGGTATTCTATACCTGTTCGCGGCGGCGCTGATTACGACGGTGGTGCTGCACATCTTCGGCCACGACACGCGCCGCATGCTCGAGCGCAAGGCGGAGGCGGCCATCGAGCGCCGCGAAGCCTTCGGGATGGGGCTGCTCGCCTTCGTTTCGGTCTGGCGCGAGGGGGTCGAGACAGTAATCTTTCTCGGTGCCGGGACGCAGACCGTCGACGCCCGCGTTGGCGCGCTGGTCGGCATCGTGCTGGCGTGCGGGCTTGGCTGGCTGATTTTCTCGTCGACGCGCAAGATTGACCTGCGGCTGCTGTTCGACGGCTCGACCGTGCTGCTGCTGCTTTTCGCCGCCTTCCTGGTCTCGAAGGCGATGTACGAGTTCGGCGAAATCGGGCTGATTCCCGAGAGCGCGCTGCTGTCGGGCGCGGCGGTGCTGGCCTATTTCGGCATAGCGCATGTCGTCTCGAGCCGCTACGGCATCTCGCTGGTGCAGGCGTTCAGCAACCTGCTGCGCGACCTGACGCCCGGGAAAAACGGCACCTGAATCCAAGGTCAGGCTGATTAACCGCTCGCGGCTGCGCGTCTCCGATGGGGCGCATCCGGCTGCTGGACGAGCATACTGTAAACCGCATCGCCGCCGGCGAGGTCATCGAGCGGCCGGCGTCAGTTGTCAAGGAACTGGTCGAGAACGCGCTCGATGCCGGCGCGACCCGCATCGCGGTGCGCGTCGAGGAGGGCGGCGTTGCGCTGGTGAGCGTCCGCGACGACGGCTGCGGGATGGAGCGCGGCGACGCGCTGCTGGCGTTCCAGAAGCACGCGACGTCCAAAATCCGCGATTTCGACGACCTGCTCGAAGCGGCGACCGCCGGCTTCCGCGGCGAGGCACTGGCGTCCATCGCTGCCGTCGCCCGTGTGCGGCTGACAACCTGCGAGCCCGATGCGGATAACGGGACGCGGGTACTGGTCGAAGACAACCGCGTCGAGGCGGTCGAGGATA
The DNA here is from genome assembly GCA_030748895.1 of Candidatus Poseidoniia archaeon. NCBI lineage: Archaea > Methanobacteriati > Thermoplasmatota > Candidatus Poseidoniia > Candidatus Poseidoniia archaeon. The sequence goes on along the minus strand of JASMLC010000005.1, from coordinate 13,133 downwards.
TCGCCGCGCCGACCGGGACGACGGTCGAGGTAGCGGAGCTGTTCCATGCGCTGCCGGCGCGTGCCAAGCACCTGAAGCGGCCGGCGACCGAGCTGCGGCACATCATGCGCGCCGTGACGGTGCTCGCCATCGCCCGCGCCGAAGTCGGTTTCGAACTGGTCCATGGCGACCGGACGCTCATCGACGCCCCGCAAGGCGACCTGCGCGAGCGCATCGGGATGCTGCTGGGGCGCGAGACGGCGCGCGAGCTGGTCGAAGTGGATTTCGAATCGCCAGCACTCTCGATTGCAGGGATGCTCGCCAAGCCTGCCATTACACTGCGGTCGCCGCAGAAGCTGTTCCTGCACGTCAACGGCCGGCCGGTGCAGGCGCGCTCGCTGGCGTATGCGACCCGCGCCGCCTACGGCAACCTGCTGCACGAAGGCCATTTTCCCGTCGGGGCGCTGTTCCTGACGCTGCCGCCCGACGAGGTGGACGCCAACGTCCACCCTGCCAAGCGGGTGGTGCGGCTGGCGCGCGAGGATGCGGTCTGCTCGACGCTGCGCGAAGTGGTCGAACGGGTGCTACAGGAGCAGGCGCTGGTACCGCATCTGGAGCTGGGCGAGCCCACTCCCGCGCTGCCGCATGGCGCGGCTGCGACCGCAGCCGCACCGGCTGGCGCAGCGCCGACTTCCGCGAGCGGAGTGCAGGCGCAGCTGGCGGTCGCGCAGCCTGACCAGCCACTACCGGCGAGCAGTTTGCCGGGGATGCGACCGCTCGAACTTCTCGACGACCGATATATAATAGCTAAAGGCCCGGACGGCGTCTACATAATCGACTTCCACGCCGCGCACGAACGGGTGATGTACGAGCGACTGCGGCTCCAGTCGCAATATCAGCGCGTTGGCACGCAGGAGCTGCTCGAGCCGCTCAGCCTGGAGCTCTCGCGCGCTGAGGGTTCGGCGCTGGAGCAGCTGCTGCCCGAGCTCGGAGAACTGGGCTTCGCCATCGAGCGCTTCGGCGCTAGCAGCTTCGTCGTCCGCTCGGTCCCGGCGCTGCTCGCCGGTGGCGGCCCGCAGCGCGTGCGCGAAGCGCTGCAGGAAATCGTCGAGTCGGGCGGCATGAAGTCGGCGCAGGAGCGGCACGAGCGGCTGCTTTACTCCATCGCGTGCCATTCGGCGCTGCGCGCTGGCGACCGGCTGACGCTGGCGCAGATGGAGTTCGTGATTCGCGAGATGGCGTCCATCCCCAATCCCTACGCGTGCGTCCACGGCCGCCCGACGGTGATGACTATCACTCCCGCCGAGCTCGATCGCAAATTCAAGAGAACCGGATTTTAGTTCAGTATTGCGCCAGCCGCTCCGCAATCACACCCATCGCGGTCGCGGTTTCCAGCTCGACGCCGTAGCCTGTCAACTCAAGGTGGAACTTGGCCGCTTTGAGCAGCTTGCCCGGCAATCCCTGCGGGCCGACTCCCAGCATCAGGCAGAGGCGGCCTTCGAACGGCACGGGCGGTTCCGGCTTGCCCGGCTGGGGAGTCGTCGCGACCAGCGTTCCGGCCCACTTTCCCGGGACGCCGTCGAACAGCTTCACGCGGTCGGCACCGACGAGCGCCGCGAACCATTCGCCGCCGTCGGCGCGCGACTCGCGCGCGACCCGCTGCGCCAGCCGCGGCAGCTCGGTTTGGGGGAAATCGACCAGCGCCAGGTCGAGTCCGAAACCGGCGCAGAGCGCCCCTGCCCGCGCGAGCGCTCGCAAGTGCGGTGGCTTGAGGCCGCCGCGGTAGCCGTTCCAGAGGCCGAGCACATGCTCCCCCTTCAGGGTCGGCAGCTTGACGGCCGCCGCAGGCCTGGCTTTCGCGACCTTGCCGCCCAGCCGCTCCTTCCCGCGCGCGAGCGTCTCAAGCACTCGCTGCCGGGTCGTGGCATCGTCGATGCTGGCAGCCAGTTCGCCCCCTTCAGCCAGCCACGCCTTCGCGGTGTCGCGGTCGCCCAGCCGATGCGCTGCGCCAGCGAGCGTTCCGAGCAGCCGCGCCGCTTCGTCGGATGGTCGCTGCCGCGCGGCAGCGACCAGCGACTCAAGCTCGTCCTTCGCAGTGACCGACACGAGGTAGCGCAACCCGCTCGCGTTCGGCTCCAGCGCCAGCGCCTGCTCGAGCGCGGTCGGCGAAATGGCGCGTTCGCTGCGGCGCAGTTGCAAATGGAGGTAGCCCAGCAGCCGCACCGCCTGATTGCGGGGCAGGCGCGAGAGATGCGCCATCACCGGTGCCGGCTGCAAGTCGCCCGCCCACGCCCGCAGCACCGGCTTGGCGGACGCGACTTCCTGCTCGGCGTTGGCGAGCGCCAGCTCGAGCAGGTCGTGCTGAAACTGGGGGGGCAGCCGCGGCGCGGCGGCCTTGAGTACGGTCACCAGCGTCTCGCCATGCAGCGTTCGCAAATGCCCCACCAGCGCGCGCAGCACCGGCGGGCGGTCCCCCGCAGAGCGCCAGTCGGCGAGCTGCTTCGCCAGTTCGCCGACCAGTTCGGCGTGGCGCCATTCCTGCTCGACACGCTCGGCGCAAGCCAGCGCTTCTCTCGCGAACTCCTGCGCCCGCACTTGCGCGATATCGTCGCGACCCGAGAGCTCGACCAGCGCCAGTGCGCAGTAGTATGGCTCGAGAGCGTGTGCCTGCTCGACCAGCGCTTCCAGCGGAGCCCCCTGTCGCGAACGCCGTATCAACGTGCGGCAGGCGGATGGCATATGTTCGCGACGACGCGCCACGCAGTCCGAAGCCTTGCACGGCTTAAGGTCGCCGGCCGCGCCACTTATGGCGTGCTGTCCTTCGGCAGGCGTGGAGCTCTTCGAGCGCGAGACCGAAATCGCAGCGCCGGTTGAGCAGCTTTTCGGCTGGCAAGAACGGCCCGGTGCTTTTGAGCGGCTGGTGCCGCCGTTCGACCCCGTGACGGTGCTACGCCGCGAAGGCGACCTGCAATCCGGGACAGTCGAGCTGCGCGTTCGCGCTCCTTTCCGCCGCAAGTGGGTCGCGCGGCACCACGGCTACGTCCGCCAGCGGCAGTTCGTCGACACGATGGAGCGCGGGCCGTTTCGCCACTGGGAGCACACCCACCTGTTCGAGCCGCTGCGCGAAGGGCGGTCGCTGCTGCGCGACCGCGTCGAATACGAGGCGCCCTTCGGCGCGCTCGGCCGCGCTGTCGGCGGCGTCGAGCAGCGCGTCGCGCAACTCTTCGGCTACCGCCACCACGTCACGCGCCACGACGTCGAGGCGCACTCCCGGTTTCCGGGGCGACTGCGCGTCGCGATTACCGGCGCCAGCGGGCTGATTGGCTCGGCGCTGGCGCCGTTCCTGACTGCGGGTGGCCATGCGGTGAGCCGCATGGTGCGACGCGCCCCGCACGCGGGCGAAATCGAGTGGTCCCCGACACGCCACTACATCGGCCCCTTGGAGGGCCATGACGCGGTCGTCCACCTTGCGGGCGAAAACGTCGGTGCGCTGCTGCGCTGGTCGCCCGCCAAGCGCAGGGCAATCCGCGAGAGCCGCATCGCCGGGACACGCTTGCTGGCGGAGCACCTTGCGGCGATGGTCGTCCCGCCGCGCACGCTCATCTGCGCGTCGGCCATCGGCTGGTACGGCGACCGCGGCGACGAGCCGCTCACCGAGGACGAGCCGCCGGGCGACGACTTCTTCGCCGAAGTGGTGCGCGACTGGGAGGCGGCGTGCGAACCGGCGCTGGCGGCCGGCATCCGCGTCGTCAACCTGCGCTTCGGCATCGTGCTCTCCCCGCAAGGCGGTGCGCTGCCGCGGATGCTCCCGCTCCCCTTCGCGCCGCTCGCGGGCGGCTCCATCGGCGGCGGCCAGCAGTGGTGGTCGTGGGTCGCGCTCGACGACGCGATTGGTGCAATCCACCACGCGCTCTGCGACCAGCGGCTGCGCGGGCCGCACAACGTCGTCGCCGGGGCGGTCCGGCAGCGCGACTTCGCCGCGACCGTTGGCCGGGTGCTGCGGCGGCCCGCGGTGATTCCGCTGCCGCGCTTCGTCGTCGGCGGCGCGATGGGCGAGATGGGGCGCTCGCTGCTGCTCGCCAGCGTACGCGCCTCGTCGGAGCGACTTGCCGCGCGCGGCTACCGCTGGCGCCTGCCGGAACTCGAGCAGGCGCTGCGGCACCTGCTGGGACGGCGCGAGTTCGACGCATGAGCCGTCGTCTCGACGAGCTCGACGCGCTGCGTGGAGTCGCGCTGGGGATGATGCTGCTCTCCAATTTCGTCAGCGACCTGGATTTCTTCGACGCTATGGAAGTGGCCGCAGGCAGCGGCTGGTGGTGGTTTTCGCGCCTGACGGGGGGGCTGTTCGTTGCCGTGGCGGGCGTCGCGGCGTTTCTGGCCAGCCGCACGGGCGACCCCCGCCAGGCGCTGCGCCGCTCCCTGAAGCTGGCCGGCATCGCCTATGGCATCACACTCGTCACCTGGCTGGCGCTGCCGCACGCCTTCGTGCGTTTCGGCGTGCTGCATCTGCTGGCGCTGGCCGGCCTTGTGGCGCTGTCGCTGCGCGGGCGCGAGCGGCTGGCGCTGCCGCTCGGCGCAGCCTGTTTGCTGCTGCCGTGGCTGGCGCTGCCGGGCGGCGAATGGCTCGGGCTGCGCGCTTACGATTTCATGACGGTGGACTACTTTCCGCTCAAGCCGTGGCTCGGGGTTTTCCTGCTCGCCTTCTGGGCGAGCAGCCGCGCCTACGCCGAAGGGCAGCCGCTGCTGGCGCGCGAGTGGCCCGCGCCGCTATTGTGGGCGGGGCGACGCACGCTGCCGATTTACCTGCTGCACCAGCCGTTGCTGGTGGGAGCGCTGCTGCTGGCAGGATTTCAGTTATAGGACTGCCGAGAGCTTGCGCTCTGGAAAAAAGGGGTGGGGCGGGGGAGCTGTGAGCCCCCGCCCTCCGTTGGACCAGTTAGACGAATCTAACCTAGTCGCTTGCTGCCGATTACGTCGCCGGTGTTATCGAATTTGACTTCGAGTGACCATTCGTCTTCAGCGGGGCCGTTGGAAGAGTGGCCATTGCCGCGTGCGGTGAACTTGTCACCAGCTGACAGCTTGCCGTCCCGGTCGTTGTCGTTGAAGGTGACGGCGTAGAGTGCTCCGTCATCCGCATCGACCGCGTCCGAGCGCGTCTGCAGGTCTGCGTCGCAGCTGTCGCCACATGTGGCGTCGTAGCTGACGTCGACCCCGACCACGTTGCCGGAGAGATTCTGCATTGCAATCTCACCAAATTCACTGGTCGTGCCCGTACTGTCCAATAGATAATACGCATAATCTTCAATGTCATATTCAGCAGTTGTATTGGTGACCGTGCAGTAATAGTCTCCAGAACTGTCTTCCGTGTATGTGAAATTTACCCAGCCGGACTCCTCATTCGGAGACAACCCGCCGTAAAATCCAAGCGGCAGGAAGGCCTCGCCTGGCCCATCAGCTTCTGCATTTGAGGCCAGAAAAATAACCGCTGCAAACAACAACGTCGCCAGAAGGCTGGAAGTCCGGATATTCAAAACCATTTTTGTCTGAATGTCTCGGGATATATATACGATTTGGTTCTATCTTCTGCATCCCCGCGCCGTCGCTGGCCGCCGCCGTGGCCGTCATCGCGCTGCGCCGCCCGAGAAACACCTAAACCCCACCCGGCGGTGGTGCCTGCATGACCAACTATCACTGCCACGATTGCGGCATGTCGGTCAGCGGCCTGACCTGCGGCGGCTGCGGTGCCGATCTGGTGCCCGGCAGCGTGACCAAGGACGACGGCACCGTCGTCGCCACGTCGGAATGCCCGGCCGGCTGCGGTCGCATCAAGTCGCCAATGTGCTGCGGCAACGATATGCACGCGCACTAGCGTCTGACCGCGTCCAGCGACACGACCGTCGCGTCGCCGACGACCTCGGCCGAGTGCTCGGCGCCGGCCGGGACTTCGAGCCAGTCGCCCGGCCCCAAATCGACGAAGCGGCCGTGCATTCCCATGCGGAAAACCCCCTCAAGCACCGCGTCAATCTTCGCCACGCCGTGCGTGTGCGGCGGGAAGCGGGTGCCCGGCGGGTAGGCGTAGCGCGCGACCGCGTAGCCGCGCGCCTCGAGCAGCGCGCGCAACTTCGCCTCGGTGGGCGGGCCGTCGCGCTCGGCGTCCCAGCGGCGCAGCGCGTCGCCGACCCCGGCGGTGAACTCTGGCGTGCCGGCGTCGCGCAGGTTGACGACAGGGATTGATGTGCGGCCCATGTGCGTAGGAGTCGCCGCCAGCGCTTAAACCCGCGGTCCCTGCCGGTCGCATGAACCCTGTCGAGCGCTTACTGGCGTCGCGCAGCGGGATGCAACTGCGGCTGCAGGTGCTCGGGGCGCTGCTCATTTTCGAGTATACCGGCTACGCTCTCATCAACCACCTGACGGTGTGGCGTGCTGACACGCTCGGGCACAACTACCTGGAGCCGTGGTCAGCACTCGACGAGAGCATTCCGTTCGTCCCGGCCGCCATCCTGCTCTACCTGCCGCTGCTGCCGATGGTCGCGGTGCCAGCGTTCGTGCTCTCCGAGGCGAAAATCCGCACCGGCTTCTGGACCTACATAGGGGTCATCGTTTCGTCGTTCGCCGTCTTCCTCATCGCGCCGATGAAGATGTCGCGCGCCGGGCTTGTGCCCGGCGCGCTAACGCCGCTGTTCGAGCTGCTCTGGACGATTGACCCGCCCTTCAACACCTTCCCCAGCCTGCACGTCTCGCTCGCGACCCTCGCCGCGCTGGTGGTGTGGCAGCACGACCCGCGGCTCGGCCGCTGGATGGCGCTTGGCGCGAGCGTGCTGACAGTCTCGACCTTCCTGGTCAAGCAACACTTCCTCATCGACGCGGTCGGCGGGGTGGCGGTCGCCGCGCTCTGGTATCGCTACCACTACTTGCCCCGCGCACGGCTCAAATAGCCGCGGCAGCTGGCCCGCCATGTCGCTGCCAGCCACTAGCGCCGAGCTGCTTGACTGGGGCTGGGACGACTACGCGCCGCACTACGAAGCGCTCGCGAGCGCCGAACTGGACGCGGCGTCCGTCGGCGACTGGCTACAGCAGTGGTCGGACCTGGTCGAACTGCTCTCGGAAGTCGGCACGCGGATGCACATCGCGACGACGGTCGACACCACAGATACGGAGGCTCGCGACGCCTACCACACCTTCCTGAAAGAGGTGGGCGAGCCGGCGCAGGCGGCCGAGCAGCGGCTGAAGCAGCACCTGCTCGCGTCGAGACTCGAGCCGGACGGCTTTGCCATCCCGCTGCGCGCGATGCGCAGCGAGGCGGAGCTCTACCGCGAGGCGAATTTGCCGCTCTTCACCGCGTCGAAGAAGCTCGCCAACCGCTACGACGAAATCATCGGCGCGCAGTCGGTCGAGTGGGACGGCGAGGAAAAAACGCTGGCGCAGCTACAGCCGGTGATGCTCGAACAGGACCGCGACCGCCGCGAGGCTGTCTGGCGGCTGGTGACGGAACGTCGCCTGCGGGACCGCGACGCCATCAGCACCATCTGGCAGGAGCTGCTCGAGCTGCGCTGCCAGATTGCCGCCAACGCCGACTGTGAAGATTTCCGCGAATTCTGCTGGAAGGCGCTGCAGCGCTTCGACTATTCGCCCGAGGACTGCCTTGAATTCCACGAGGCGATTGCCGCGGTGGCGCTGCCGGCCGCCGGGAAGCGGCTCGCGCTGCGGCGCGAGGCGCTGGGCGTGGGCGATTTGCGGCCGTGGGACCTGGCGGTCGACCCGCACGGCCGCGGGCCATTAGCGCCCTTTGGCGACGTTGACGAGCTTGAGGCGGGCTGCGAGCGCATCTTCGAGGCGGTCGCGCCCGAACTCGGCGCGCGGTTCCGCACCATGTGCGACGGCGGTCTTCTGGACCTTGACAACCGCAAGGGGAAGGCGCCGGGCGGCTACTGTACCGAATACCACCGACAGCGGCTGCCGTTCATCTTCATGAACGCCGTCGGGGTCCACGGCGACGTGCAGACGCTGCTCCACGAAGGGGGACACGCGTTCCACGTCTTCGAGTCCGCCGCGCTGCCGTATGCGATGCAGCGCGAAGTCGGAATGGAGTTCGCCGAGGTGGCGTCGATGGCGATGGAGCTGCTGGCGGCGCCCTACCTTGCGGAGCGCGACGGCGGCTTCTATTCCGAAGAAGAGGCGGCGCGCGCTCGCGGCGAGCATCTGGAGCGGTCGCTGCTCTTCTGGCCCTACATGGCGGTCGTCGACGGCTTCCAGCACTGGGCCTACACCCACCCGCAGGCGGCGGCGCAGCCGGCGGAGTGCGACGCTGCGTGGCTCGATTTGTGGCTGCGGTTCCATCCACACCTTGATTGGAGCGGCTTCGAGGATTACGTCGCGACCGGCTGGCACAACAAACTGCACCTTTACCACGTGCCATTCTACTACGTCGAATACGGCATGGCGCAGCTCGGCGCGGTGCAAGTCTGGTCTAACGCGCTGCGTGACCAGCAACAGGCGGTCGCCGACTACCGCCGCGCGCTCGCGCTAGGCGCGACGGTGACTCTGCCGGAGCTCTACGCCGCAGCGGGCGGCCGCTTCGCCTTTGATGCGACGACGCTGGGTGACGCAGTGTCGCTCATCGAGCGCACACTGGGGGAGCTGACGGCAGAGGAAACTTAATTACACAGATGACCAAAATCAGTTCGATGGTGATAGATGACTGGGGGAAAATCGGCGTTGCAGTTCTGACTGCGGTCATGATGCTTGGGGCATTTTCGGGATGCATTGACTCCATGGACCAGATAGATTTTGATTGCCCGCCAACTTATTACTATGAAGGAGTGACTGCTAATCTTTTTTTTGAAAATATGGAATATAATGATACGAAAATGCGTGATTATTTTTTTGGTGATGGAAATTCGTCAGAAGAATTCAATGCAACAATCTATGACTCTTCTTTAGAATTTGATATGATTGACAGCAATAATACAACTCATATTGTTGCATATGGAATGATAAGGGGTGAGTCAGCACACATGAGAGTCTTATTGTTCAGTTATGATAGTACGGACGACACTTTCGTGGCTGATTCCTTAGAAGAACTGGAAAATATGACGAAAGAAACTTTTGCCAATGAGACCATCAAATTCGAACCAGCGGTCGAACATTTTACCTCGTTATTCAAGGATGAGTTTGCCGACCCTTCAAACATAAAATACGAGATGAATTATAATATGAGGGTATGTTGACCATGACCGAAGCCGTGCAGGACAGCTACGCGCCGGACAGCATTTGCTTCGGCTGCGGCCCTGCCAACGAGGATGGGCTCCGCATCAAGTCGTTCCGCGAGGGGGAGGGGCTCCGCATGGCGTTCCAGCCGCAGGCGCAGCACCAGGCGTTTCCCGGCGTCATCAATGGCGGCATCATCGGCGCGCTGCTCGACTGCCACGGCAACTGGACCGCCGCCATCGCCATCATGGACCGGCTCGGGCTGGAGCAGCCGCTCTGCACTGTCACCGCGCAGTACGAGGTGAAGCTGCGGCGGCCGACACCGTTCGGCCCCGCGCTGGAGGTGCGCAGCCGCGTGCTGGCGCTCGAGGACGACCGCGCCGAGGTGATGCTCGAACTCAAGGCCGACGGGGAAACGTGCGCCACTGGACGTGGGCTGTTCGTCGCCGTGCGGGAAGGTCATCCGGCGTGGCACCGCTGGGGATGAGCGACGACGAATTGTGGCGCGCCGCGCTGCGCCACCACAACGCCCGCGACTACCACGAGGCGCACGAACTCTTCGAGGATTTATGGCTCGAGCTGGGCAATCGCGCCGACAAGGACATCGCGCAGGCGCTCGCGCAGGCCGATGCGCTGGCGGTGCACCTGGAAACCGGCAACCTGCGCGCCGCGCAACGGCTGATGCGCCAGCTCCCGCAACTCGCGGCGGCGCTGCCCGACGCGTGGCGCGGTGCCGAGCTGCGGCCGCTGCGCGAGTGGGTCGCCGCGGTCACCGCGGCGATTCCCCCGCAAGGCGACCTGCCGTCGGCGGAGCGGCGTCCGCCGCCTTCAATCGGCGAGTGCAGCGGTTAGCGCCTTGAACGGGCCGGGCTCGGCCGCGACTGCGGCGCGCATTGGTTCGAAAAGCCGGTCAAGCGCGGCGGCGGTGCCGTTCTTCAGGTCGAGCGGGTGCAGCTCGCCGCCGGCGCACGCCGCTTCGAGCGCGCTGTAGTCGGCGAACTCCACGGGACCGCCGAACTTCTCGGGGCGGTCAATCGTGACGCCGTCCAGCGCGGGGGCGAGCAGGTGCTCCCAGATATCCAGCACGGGGTTGCCCTTGCGCTCGGGCGGGCAGAACGCCTTCGAGAGCTTCTTCTGCAACTGCTTCGCGCTGTCGTGCACCAGCAGCGCGCCGCTCGGGTCGGACTTCGACATCTTGCTGTCGGCGTCCATGCGGCCCGGCCCCGAGAGCGAGCCGAGCAACGGCGTGTGCAGCGCAACAATCTTCGGCAGCCGCAGCTTCTCGGCGGCGTCGCGCGCCAGCATGTGCGCGTGCCGCTGGTCCATCCCGCCCAGCGCGAGGTCGGCTTTGAGCGCGTAGATATCGGTCGCCTGCATGGCAGGATAGAAGAACATGCTCGTGTCAGAGTCGGCTTCGTCTTCGCTGCGCCCCATAATCGAGACCGCACGCCGCATGCGCTTCAGCGAAGTCGCCTTGGCAACGCGTAGCACCCGCTCCCAGTAGCCGTCGCTGCGCACCAGCTCGCTCGCGGTCTGGAACTCGGCGCCGGGGGCGAACGCGCCAAACATCTGCCGCTGGTACTCGACCCCGGCGCGCAGCGCGTCCCAGTCGCTGCCGAGCTTGTTGTTGATGTAGCCGTGCCAGTCGGCGAGCAGGACGGTAACGCGAAAGCCGGCAGCAATCAGGTCGCGCACCTTGAGCATCGGCACCAGCGACCCCGCGTGCAGCAACCCCGACGGCTCGAAGCCGACGTAGGCCTTCGGCTGCGCCTTCGCTTCCAGCAGCGCCTCCAGCTCAGGCAGGGTAACGCACTCGGCCACGCCGCGCAATACCGTTGCAAGTCGTTCCGCCATCGCCGCTTCAACCGCATGCACCCTTTTAGCGGCTGCGGCGAGCCTGCCACGGGCAGGGTTGCCGCCAAGCCGCGCCGCGAAGCCCGCGACCAGAGGGAGCGGGCAAAGCAGCGGCTGCGGCCGTTCTGGCGGCTGCTGGCAGCGGGGGGCACGGCAGGCAGTTAAACCGCTACAAAACGCGTGGATAAGTATTTATAACGACGACCGGGTCGACGGCCGGAGCGAAATATGTCCGAAGCTGTAGACAATCCGGAAGTACTCGAGGCAGTCCGCCTGCTGATGGGCGACATCGTAAGCAAGAAGCGTTACGTCATGCTTCCCGGTGGAGCGGACGACGGTGACGCAGTCATTGGCCGCTTCCGCACTGTCAGCGACGCACATCGCTACGCGAAGCGCAACGACATTGACGGCTTCACACTCTGGACCGAGCTGCATCTTGGCGAGGGCGGTGAGGACGACGAGGAGTTCGACCTTGAGGAAGAGTTCGAGGAGAGCGACCTTGACGACGAGCTGGGTGACCTGCTCAGCGACGACGAGGAGCTACCCGACCTCGAAGATGATGAGGACCTGGACGACCTTCTATGAGTCCCCAGGTTGAAATCCACGAACTTGTAGAAAAGGACTTGAAAGGCGCGACCGTTATCGACGGCTTTCCCGGTGTAGGACTGGTCGGCACGATTGCTGCCAACCACCTCATCAACTCCCAGGGCCTTGAGCAGATTGGCGTCATCGAGAGCTCCCATTTTCCCGCAGTTTCCGTAGTCAAGGATGGCGTTCCGCACAACCCCGTACGGCTCTACGCCGGAGAGCAGAGCTGCCGCGACGGCACCTGCAACCAGCTGGTGGTCTGCGTCAGCGAATTCTCGCCGCCGGCGCAGCTGACCAAGCCGCTGGTCACCGCGCTTTTTGACTGGATGCTCGACAAGGGCTGCACCCGGCTGGTTTCAGCCGAGGGATTCCACGCTGCCGATGGTGACGCTGTCCCCGACGAAGTCTACGGCGTCGGCTCGACCGAGGCCGCACGTGGCTGGATTGGCGATGCGGGCGTCAACCCGTTCAAGTTCGGCACCATCGGCGGCGTTTCGGGAGTGATGCTCAACGAGGGCAAACGGCGCGGAATCGACGTACTGAGCCTGCTGGCCGAGGTCAAGGAAGACTTGCCCGACGCCCGTGCGGCAGCCCGCGTTATCGCGGCACTGGACGAGCTACTGCTCGCCATCAAGCTTGACCCGGAGCCGCTGCTGAAAGAAGCGGAGGAACTCGAGGCGCAGCTGCGCCTGATGCGCGACCAGGCGCCCTCCGAGGCGCGGTCGGAATCACCACGGTACATCGGCTAACACAATATTTTTTAATATTATTTGGGGACCTTACCCCCTATTGCCCTGTATTTTGCCAGAACCGCACGAAAACACCCCTCCCCCCTTGGAATTCTTGCAGGTGCTACAATGGACGAGATAGCGCCTTCAGCGCCGGCGGCGCAGCGCGATGACGGCCATGGCGGCGACGGAGGCGGCCCGCGACGGCGCGGGGATGCCTTCCTCATCCTCTCCGGCGTCCGTGACAGTAACATTGCCTTCGTCATCAATCTGAATTATCTTCTCCGTCACCGTGATGACTACCGTATCTGTATCGGTGAAGCCGTCGTTGTCGGTGACCCGCAGCATCGCTGTGTAAACGCCCACGTTGTTGTAGATGTTGAGTTCCCGGCCGTTCTCGGTTGATGACCAGTCGTAAACCCCGTTGCCATCGAAGTCCCACTCGTACTTTGCTATGGTGCCGTCCTCGTCGGTCCCCTGGCCGTTGAACTGGACTGGGACGGTGGGCGTGGTCGATACATCATCTCCGGCAATTGCTACCGGCACTGCGTAAATCCACAGCCCCCATTCAGAATCACTGCTCCAATCCCCATCATTGTCCTGCACCCGGAAGGTGATTGTGTGGTGTCCAAGAGACAAATTGTTGCTGCTGAAGTTCGCTTCCGTGCTTAAATCCCCATCAAACGATGATTCCCAATGGTAGGCCACAACCGTACCGTCACTATCAGAGCCAGAGCCGCTGAAGACTACGGTCGTTCCCTTTTCGGAAGGTGAGGG